>JASFRY010000399.1:0-4888 GCA_050114675.1 Gemmatimonadota bacterium
CCAGCGTGGTGTGGGCTCCGGCGTAAGGCGCGAAGACGTTCCCCTCACCCAGCCCTCGCCACGCCATCATGAGCCCGAGGGGCACCGAGACGGTCAGCTCGTCGGAGACCCCGGCCCCCAGCCCGGACCACCACGTCACGGCCACGTCGGCCTCCTCGAGCTGGCGGGCCAGATAGCCCGACACGTCCACCCCTGCGAACACCGACGTGTGGCCGTCCTGAACCACGCCGGCCCGGTAGCCCAGCCCCAGCGACGCCGTGTCGTGTCGCCAGTGGAGAAGCCCCCCCAGCGCCTCGCCCCGGTCGGCGCCCACCAGGAGGACGCTGGGGCCCTGGGGTGCGTAGGGACTGACCAGGGGTGGGACGTCCCACCGATACTGGGCGGACGCCCCCACGGGGATGGCGAGGCTGGCGAGCATCAGGCCGACGGTGACCGTTAGGCAACGCACCGAGAGCTCCCGGGATCGGGTTGGGACGGGTGTGGGCCGTACGTGCCCCCCGCACGCTGTTGGACCTCCCCACCGGGTCGGAGGTTCCGTGGGGCGGGACGCACGAGGGCCCCGGAGACGACCTGCGTCCCCGGGGCCCTTCCGTTCACGTCACGACGTCAGGGTTGAAGCCGTCCGGATCCGCTCAGCGTGAGGTCGGCACGCGGAATCCGATCCCCAGGGCATCGCGCCCGCCGATGGACGCGCTGAAGCGGGCGATCCAGCCCGTGCGGAAGCCCAGGTCGAGACCCAGGTCCACGGCTCCGTCGAGGTCCAGGTTGTCCCCGGGGCCCGACACCACGTCCAGGACCATGTGGCCCCCGGCGTAGGGCATGAACGACACACCCTCGTCCTGCCCGGTCCAGCCGAACACCAGACCCAGGGGGAAGGACGCGCTCACGTCGTTGCCGAGTCCCACGCCGGCTCCCGTCCACCACAGGGCCTCCGCGGAGCTCGATCCCGTCACGCCCGACAGGGAACCGGAGATGTCCACACCCAGCAGACCCACGACGTCGTTGCCGGGAGCCTCGGCGATCCCGGCCCGGAAGCCCAGGCCCATGGGGGCCCGCTCGGCGCGCCACATTCCCAGGAAGCCCAGCCCGTCGCCCGGATTCGAGTCGGTGAGAGCCAGCGTCAGTCCCGCGGGCGATCCCGGTCTCATGAAGGAAGGTGCGTCCCACACCGCCTGTCCGCTCACCGCGGCGGGAACGAGCAGCGCGAACGCGGTGGTCAACGCCGTGATGCGGTTCATGTCGTCATCTCCTGTCGTTGGCCGTATCTGTCCACAGCGGGTGGGCCGGACGGTACGGATCCGGGACCCGTTGCGGTCTTCTTTCCTCATAGCGAAGCTCCCCCGAGCGCAGCACGGAGGAACTTCCGGGGGAGAATCTATGCAAAGGCCGTTCCAACGCGTATTCAGCGGGGCCCCGTGGGAGGCCCGCGTGGGCTATTGCCGGGCGCTGCGAGCCGGAGATCGGGTCTTCGTCACCGGCACTGCGCCCGTGGCCGAGGGCGGCGGCGTCCATGCGCCGGGCGATGGCTACGCCCAGGCGAGACGGTGCCTCGAGATCATCGGCGAAGCCCTGGCCGGCGTGGGCGCCACACTCTCGGACGTGGTGCGCACGCGCATGTTCACCACCGACATCGAGCGGTGGGACGAATACGGCCGTGCCCACGCCGAAGCCTTCGGAGACCATCCGCCCACCACGACGCTGGTGGAGGTGCGCCGCCTCATCGACCCGGCCATGCTCATCGAGATCGAGGCGGATGCCGTGGTCCTGGACGCCACGTAGGATCGAGGGGCGCTACTCCCACTCGATGGTGGCGGGAGGCTTGGAGCTCACGTCGTACGTCACGCGGTTTACGCCCCTCACCTCGTTGATGATGCGCGTCGAGATACGCCCCAGGACCTCGTGGGGGAAGGGATACCAGTCCGCGGTCATCCCGTCCCTCGACGTCACGGCGCGCAGCGCCAGCACGTTCTCGTAGGTGCGTGCGTCCCCCATCACCCCCACGGACTGGACGGGGAGCAGCACGGCGAAGGCCTGCCAGATCTCGTCGTACAGACCCGCCGCCCGGATCTCCTCCAGATAGATGGCATCGGCCTCGCGGAGGGTGCTCAGCCGCTCCGGGGTCACGGCGCCGAGGATGCGGATGGCCAGCCCGGGTCCCGGGAAGGGGTGGCGCCCCACGAACTCCTCGGGAAGCCCGAGCTCGCGTCCCACCTGGCGCACCTCGTCCTTGAAGAGCTCCCGCAGCGGCTCGATGAGCTGGAACGGCATGTCCTCGGGGAGCCCGCCCACGTTGTGGTGCGTCTTGATGGTCACGGACGGCCCGCCGGCCGACACCGACTCGATGACGTCGGGATAGAGCGTACCCTGCACCAGCCACGAGGCGCCCGTGCCCTCCCGGGCCGCCGTGGCGTCGAACACCTCGATGAAGGTGTTCCCGATGATGCGGCGCTTCTCCTCCGGCTCCGTGACCCCCTCCAGCCGGGACAGGAAGAGGTCGGCCGCCTCCTCCACCACCAGGTTCATGCGGTAGTGGCTGCGGAACATGCGCTCCACCTGCTCCCGCTCGTGCTTCCTCAGAAGGCCGTGGTCCACGAAGATGCACGTGAGCCGATCGCCGATGGCCCGGTGCACCAGCACCGCCGCCACGGAGGAGTCCACGCCGCCGGACAGGCCGCAGATGGCGGTCCCCCCTCCCACCTGCTCCCGGATGCGCGCCACCGTGTCGTCGATGAAGGCGCCCGCGGTCCAGGTGGGACGGACGCCGCAAACCTCGAAGAGGAAGTTGGAGAGGAGCTCGTCTCCGCGGTGGGTGTGGGCCACCTCGGGGTGGAACTGCACGCCCCAGATCTCACGGTCCAGGGAGCGGAACGCCGCCGTGGGGAGCGATGCGGTGGACGCGACGCGCTCGTAGCCGGCAGGCGGCTCGTCCACGTGGTCTCCGTGGGAGCACCACACCGTGGTGCCCTCCCCCGTCTCGAAGCCCGAGAACAGCCCTTCGTCGCGGGTTACGGTGAGCTCGGCTCGACCGTACTCCCGTCGCCCCGGGTGGACGTCCCCGCCCTCCAGGTGCGCGATGAGCTGCATTCCGTAGCAGATGCCGAGAATGGGAATGCCGGCGGACAGGAGCTCCTTGTCCGTCGAGGGGACCCCGTCGTCGTACACCGACGAGGGGCCGCCCGAGAGGATGATGCCGCTGGGCTCCCAGGCTTGGATCCACGCCAGGTCGCGGGTCGGCGGGTGGATCTCGCAGTAGACGCGCTCCTCGCGGATGCGGCGGGCGATGAGCTGGGTGAATTGGGATCCGAAGTCCAGGATCAGAATCCGATCATGCTCGTGGCTCATGGCGTGTCCTCCAGGCCCCCCTCGCCCCGGATCAACTCCTCCAGCGTCTCCCGTCTCCGCACCAGCGCCACCCGGTCCCCGTCCACCATGCACTCCGCGGGCCGGAGCCGCCCGTTGTAGTTGGAGGACATGACGAAGCCGTACGCGCCGGCCGTTCGCACCGCCAGCAGCTCTCCTGGCTCCGGGATCTCCATCTCCCGGTCCCTGGCCAGGAAGTCCCCCGTCTCGCAGATGGGCCCCACGACGTCCACGGACTCCACGGGCCGAGGCTGCCGGGCGTCGGCGCGCTCGATGGCGTGGAACCCGCCGTAGTGGCTGGGCCGGATGAGGTCCGTCATGCCCCCGTCGACGATGACGAAGGTCTTTCCCCCGCGCTTCACGTACTCCACACGCGTGAGGAGCACGCCCGCATCCCCCACGACCGCGCGGCCGGGCTCGACGATCAGGCGGAGCCCGGCTTCGCGCACCCTCGGCACCACGGCGGCGGCCAGGGCCTCCACGTCCAGATCCGGCCCCCGGTCGTAGGAGATGCCGTAGCCGCCGCCCATGTCCAGGTACTCCAGCACGATGCCGTCCTCGGCCAGCTCGCCCACCAGCGTCAGGACCCGTTCCAGCGCCTGGAGGTAGGGAGCCGGGTCGACGATCTGCGAGCCGATGTGCACGTCGACCCCCCGGACCAGGAGGTGGGGCCGGCTCGCGGCCCAACGGTAGAGCGCGGCGGCGTCCCGCAGGGGGACCCCGAACTTGGTCTCGGCGTGCCCGGTGGCGGTGTACTCGTGGGGTGTGGGCGAGAGGACGTCGGGATTGACCCTGAGGGCGAAGGGCGCGCGCACGTCCATGGCTTCGGCCACGGCGTCGAGACGCTCGAGCTCTCCCCGGCTCTCCACGTTGAACCCGTAGATCCCGGTCTCCAGGGCGGCGCGCATCTCGTCGGCGCGCTTGCCCACACCGGCGAAGACGATGCCCTCGCCGGGGATTCCGGCGCGCTCCGCCCGGAACAGCTCGCCCCGACTCGTGACGTCCGCTCCGCACCCGAGGGCACGGAGCCGTGACAGCAGGTGGAGGTTGCCGTTGGCCTTCACCGAATAGGCGAGCAGATGGTCGATGCCGGCGAAGGCGCTCTGGAAGGCGCGGACCCGCTCTTCCACGCGGCGCACGTCGTAGACGTACAGGGGGGTCCCGAAGCGACGGGCCAACTCCTCCGCGGGAATCCCGCCGCAGAGGAGCTGCCCATCCACCCGGGGAAAGGGCTCGGTCAGTACGCCCTCGCCCACACCACCTCCATCTTCGCAGGTCCGTCTCCGGACACGCACCGCTCGGGGGCGACGTCGGACCTGAACTCGTCGCCGGGAATCACCCTGGAGGTGGCCTTGGTGGCGTCCTTGACCTGCTGTTCCACCGCGGGGTCCCCGCTCCATCCCGTGTAGACGAAGCCGCCGCCCCCGTCCAGGATCTCCGCGAGCTCGCCGATGCTGTTCACGCCGCGGTAGGTGTGCTCCTCCCGCCGCCGGCGCGCCCCCTCCATGAGCTCGGTCTGGAACGCCTC
>JASFRY010000400.1:0-4882 GCA_050114675.1 Gemmatimonadota bacterium
GGTGTCGGCCCGTTGCCTCGCTCACGGCCTTGGCCACGCCGAAGTCGGTGACCATGGCGTGGTGGCCCGACAACATGACGTTCTCGGGCTTCACGTCCCGGTGGACCACCCCCTTGGCGTGCGCCGCAGCCAGCGCGTCCACCACGTCGCGAAGCAGCCTAGCCGCCTCCGGCACCGGCAGCTCCCTCTCCCGCGACAGGCGCTGCCGGAGCGACTCGCCCTCCACGTAGGGCAGGACGAAGTAGAGGAAGCCGTCCGCCTGGCCCGAGTCGAAGAGGGGAAGGATGTGGGGATGCTGGAGATTCGCCGTGACGCGCACCTCCTGGAGGAAGCGCTCGACCCCCAGGCCAGCGGCCAGGTCGGGGCGCAACACCTTGAGCGCCACGCGCCGCTGGTGCCGCAGGTCCGTCGCGACGTAGACCGTCGCCATGCCGCCGGTGCCGATCTCCCCCTCGATGACGTAGTGGTCGGCCAGGGCGGCCTTGAGGCGGTCGAGGGAATCGGACATGGCTACCCCCGGTCCCAGGAGTCCCGCGGGCAGGTGGGGGTGGGCGCCCCCGCACGCTCCATAGTATTCCCTTCGGACCGTCGCCGCGACACCGACGTCGAACCCGCCCCGGAGCCGGGGGTAGCTCCACCCATGCGCATCGTCTCCCTGGCCTGCTCCAACACAGAGATCGTCCACGCCCTGGGGTGTGCCCGCATGCTGGTGGGCGTCGACGACCACTCGGACTGGCCCCCGGACGTGGTGGGGCCCCTGCTCAAGCTCGGACCCGATCTGGAGCCGGACATCGACGCGGTGGCCGCGCTGCGGCCGGACCTGGTGCTGGCGACCCTCACCGTCCCCGGACACGAGAAGGTCGTGGCCCGGCTCGAGGAGGCGGGCCTTCCCTTCGTGGCGCCCGAGCCCCAGTCCCTCGAGGATGTATATCGCGACATCCGGGACATCGGCAGGCTCCTGGGCGTGCCGGAGCGGGCCGAGGCACGGGTGGCCGAGATGCGCGCCGAGCTCGACGCTCCCGGCGATCCGGGCGAAGATGCCCCCTCCATCCTGATCCAGTGGTGGCCCAAGCCGGTCATCACGCCCGGACGCCGCTCCTGGGCCACCGACGTGCTCCGTGCCGCCGGGGCCCGGGCCGTCCTCCACGACGAGGACGTCAAGAGCCGACCCATGTCCGACGAGGAGGTCGCCGAGCGCGCCCCCGACGCCGTGGTGCTCTCGTGGTGTGGGGTGGATCCGGCCAAGTATCGGCCCGACGTGGTTCTTGGGAACGAGGCGTGGAAGGATCTCGCCTTCGTACGGCTGCGTCGCGTCTACTCCGTGGGGGAGCCGTGGCTGGGACGTCCGGGGCCCCGGCTGGTCCACGGCGTGCGGGCGCTCCGGGAGATCGTGGGCTCGCTTCGCGCCGCCGACGAGACCGACGACGCAAGCACCCGTACCTCCAGGGCAGGGATCTGAGGACGGCGATCCGGAAATCTACGGACCGTGAGGGGCGACCTTCGCGACGCGATCCGTTATATTTCTCGCTGTGGTCCTGCGACCCTCTTGCCCCTAAAGCGGCCATCCGGCGTCCTCACCGGTCGGCGGCCGCGATCGGAGGGTTCGTGTCTTCCAACCGACTCGGTCTGGGCCTCGCTCTGCTCCTTCTCCCGGCAGCCGGCCTCGTCGCCTGCGCAGGAGGCCCCGATCCAGATACCGCCGGTCCTCGGGCCATGACGGCACACTTCGACGAGGTGGCCCAAATCCGTGACGCCGTGATCCGTGGCGCCGTGGACGAGACCCGGGGGCCTGCCCGCTGGCTGTCCACCCACGATGGCGGAGACTTCCCGGCGGTCGCCCGCCCGTCCCTGGAAGCGATGCAGAACGAGGGGCGCATCATGCTCGCCCAGGACCAGATCGTCGACATCGGTCGGTCCCTGGCGCGCATGGGCGTGGCCTGCGGCCGATGCCACAGCGCCATGGGCCAGGGCCCCGACTTCCAGGTGACCGAGCCCCCGGAGATGAGCCCCAATCCGGAGCCGCACATGGTGCGCCACAAGTGGGCCATGGACCGGATGTGGGAGGGGCTGACGGGCCCGTCGAACACGTCTTGGGTGGCGGGCGCCGGCGCGCTCCAGGACCTGCCCGTGGACTTCGGCGACAACGACCAGGCCAACCACCTCGCCCAGCGGGTGCACGAGCTGAGCAAGAAGGCCCAGGCCACGACGGGAGACCGGGATCGTGCCCAGGTCTACGGCGATCTCCTGGAGACCTGCGCGCTCTGTCACGCCACGCTGAAGATGCGGATGAAGTGACGCCGGCGGCCGCGGGGCCTGCTGCATTGAGCTGACCGTTCCCCAGGGAGGGGCGCCTGGATCCAACGCCCCTCCCCCGGGGTGCGTGTTGCGCCCCGCCCCGTCGCCTCGGGGCGACCCGGCCACTCGCCTCCATCACCCACCTCCCCTTGACGAGATCTCTCGGCCTCGTATCATACGAACGTATGAATCAATCGGGAGGCGACGGATGACCCAGACCGACACACACTCGGCGGGAGGCCGCGGAGAGGACACCCGCGCCGCACTCCTCGACGCCGGCAAGAAGCTGTTCGCTCAGAAGGGCTTCGACGGTACGTCGGTGCGCGACATCACCCGGGTGGCCGGAGCGAACCTGGGCGCGATCACCTACCACTTCGGATCCAAGCGTGCGCTCTACAGCGCAGTGCTGGAAGCCGGGTTCGCCTCCATGGTGGACCGGGTGGGCGAGGTGGCGTCATCGGGCGGGCCGGCCATGGAGCGCCTGGAGCGGGTGATCGAGGTCATCCTGGAACACGTGGCCGCCAATCCCGAGATCCCCCGCCTCATGCTCCAGGAGGTCGCGGCGGGCAAGACCCCCCCCGCGGAGGTGGTGGCCATGGTCCGCCGCCACGCCGGCTACATCATCAGCATCCTCTCGGACGGCTGGGCCGACGGGACCATCCGTCAGGCGCATCCGGTCTTCAGCGCCCTTTCCGTGGTCTCCCAGCCGATCTTCATGAACGTGGTAGCCCCCATGATCCGGGAGGTCGCCGGCATCGACCTCGCGAAGCGGGACGCCCGCGTCGCGGTGGCCGACCACATCAAGGCATTCGTCCATTCGGGACTCCAGGGTCCCCAGGAGACTCCAGCATGAACCCGCTTTCCCGACACCAGGTCGGGTTCCGAACGTGGATGTTCATCCTCGTGCTGTGCGCCCTCCCCTCCCCCGCCCGGGCTCAGCAGGCGCTGACGCTCGAGGCGGCGGTGGACTCGGCACTGGCGTCCCATCCGTCGGTGCTCGCTGCCGACGCCCGGGTGGACGCCGCCGACGCACGACGGAAGGAGGCCCGGTCGAGACTCCTTCCGACCGTGGCCGCCGGCGGATCGCTGGTGCGCTTCCAGGAACCCATGGTGGTGGCGCCCCTTCACGGCTTCGACCCCACCAACCCTCCCACCTTCGACCGGACCCTCATCCAGGGCCAGGTGGGCCTGGAGTACACGCTCTTCGACGGAGGGGCCCGGGATGCCACCATCCGGAGCGCAGAGGCCTCGGAGGGCGCCGTAGGCTTCCAACGCGACGCCACGACCATGGAGCTCCTGGAAGCCGTCGCCACGGCGTACACCGGCGTCCTGGCGACGCGGGAGGTCCGGCAGGCCGCCGCCCGTCAGGTCGCGGCCCTGGACGCCGAGCATACCCGTGCCCAGCAGAGGCTGCGCGAGGGCACGGCAGCACGTGTGGAGGTGATGCGGGCCGAAGCCGCGCTTCTGGATGCCCGGGCACAGCAGGCCTCCGCCGACGCCAGGGCGAGCCTTGCGGAACGCAATCTGGCGCGGCTCATGGGACTCCCGGCGGGGGCGCTGGAGAATCGGCCCCTGGACGATGTCGCGCCCCGAGCGGCCGCCGTTCTCGACAGCACCGCCACCACCGACCCCCGCATCGAGGCGGCACGCCGGGCCGTGGACGCAGCCCGGGCGCGCCTGGACCAGGAGCGGGCGGGCCGGCTTCCCAGCCTCAAGGCCTCGGCGGGCCTCCAGAATTACGGGAGCTCCACGGGCGACTATGCCCACGAGTGGCAGGCCGGCGTGAAGCTCTCCTGGCCCGTCTTCACCGGGGGCGCCCGCAGCGCCGCCATCCAGAATGCCCGAGCCGAGCTCGTCGTGGCCCAGCAGGAGCTGCGCCGGACCGAGCTCGCAGTCTCCGGAGCCGTGGACCAGGCCGATGCGGCGCTGGCCGAGGCCACGGCAAGGGTGCAGGCCCTGGACGCCTCCGTGGCCCAGTGGGAAGAAGTCGAACGAATCGAGGCGTTGAGCCTCGAGACCGGCGCAGGCGTGCAGCAGGACTACCTGAAGGCCGAAGCAGCGCTGTTCCAGGCTCGGGCGGGACGCGCCCGGGCTCGCTATGACGAGATCCTGGCCCACGTGGGCCGGGCCCGGGCCCAGGGTCGCCTGGACCGGAAGTGGATCGACAACGCCCTGGAGGTCCGGTGATGGCCAAGCGAATCAGAATCATCGTTCCCGTGGTCGTGGTGGTGGGCGCCGTCGCCGCATGGCTGCTGCTGCGCAACGGCGCGGGCGACGCCCAGGGCCTGACGGCCTCGGGCACCGTGGAAGCCACGGAAGCCGATCTGGGCTTTCAGGTCCCCGGGCGCGTGGCCGAGGTGGTGGTACAGGAAGGAGACGTGGTATCCGGCGGCCAGCTCCTGGCCGTCCTGGACACCACGGAGCTCCGGGCAAGTCGTGATGCCTCCGCCTCCCAGCTGGAAGCCGCCGAGGCCCGCCTCGCGGAGCTCCGGCGGGGCGCGCGACCCGAGGAGATCGTCCAGGCGGAGGCCGTCGCGCGCTCCGCGCTGCGGCGCGCCCAGGACGCCCGGCGTGACGCGCAGCGGGC
>JASFRY010000401.1:0-4882 GCA_050114675.1 Gemmatimonadota bacterium
GAAGAGCACGGTGAGGGTGATGAACATGAGGGAGTAGGCCGTCGTCTTGTTGATGACGGGCCGGAGATCGAGGGCCCCGTGGTAGAAGATGGCCAGGGCCACGCCGGTGAGGTTGATGGCGGCAGTAAAGGGGGCGTAGGTGGCGGCGACGATGGGCGCGGCCGTCTTGATCACCTCGAGGTGGGAGAAGCCGGCAACGAGGCCCAGGCTCACCGCCAGGGTGACCCAGAGGGCGGTAATGACGGCCGCGAGGGCTACCCAGAGGAGGCGGCGCATCTGCCGGGCGTCGGCGAGGCGAAACGACGTCCAGGTGAAGGCGAATCCGACCAGGAGCGCCGGGAACCCACACCCGTTGAGCAGCGGCTCATTGGCCACCGACGACGTGCGCAGGAAGACGTTGTACTGATACGACCCGGGCTCTGCGATCTTGTACGCGAACACCAGGACCAGGACGCCGTAGATCGCCCGGGCGACCCGGTTCTCGAACATCTTCACCACCACCCAGGACGAGAGCCGGTTGACCTGGCCGAACCAGGTGCGCTTGCCGGTGCCCGCGTCCAACGCCTTCACGTCGGCGAGACGCATGGGCTGGGGGAAGGTCGCCCAGAAGAGGAGGTTGGCCGGAAAGAGGGCGGCCACGGTGGCGGTGATGGCCCATCGCCCCACGGGGCCGGCCTCTCCGGTGGGGGTGATGGTCACGGCGTACATGACCCCGGCGACGGCCAGGAGGAGACCCAGGGTCTGCCCCTCGCGCTTGTGGCCCACCTTCCACACCACGAAGAGGGCCAGCGCCCCGGCGTAGACCGCATAGGTCACGCCGAGCCAGGTCGCCTCGAGACGCCGGTCCAGGTCCGCGGGGACCGCGGAGAGCTGAGGGATCCTCGTCAGCAGGAGCGCGGCGACGCACACCGTCAACCCCGTGACCAGCGTCTGGTACGGGCGCATCCCGGGATGCGACGCCGCCTGGACGGCGGCGGACTCGTCCGGAACGCTCAACCGGTCTTCACGCCGGGGGGGCGCCGAACAGCCGGTGACGGATCTTTCCTTCCTTGCGCATCACGATCCTGAAGAGCTCGTAGAACATCACGGCGTCCCAGACGCCCACCAGCCAGAGGCTGATCTCCTCCACGGGGAGGTTGGCCCACCCGTGCAGGTAGATGCCCAGCATCTGGTCCGACTTGTAGGCCCACCATCCGTAGGGCAGGGCGATGGACGGTTCCCAGATGACGCTCACGAGCACCAGGCCACCGAAGGCGAAGCCCAGGGCCTGCCAGTTCACGAAGTCCTTGACGGTGCGGACCAACAGGAGCGACGGGAGCAGCCCCACGCCCATGAGAAAGACATAGTAACCCGGAAAGCCGCCGTCATGTAGGTACCGGTAAAGGATGCCGGCGCTCACGACGACGACCCAGAGGCCCAGGGCGGTGGGGCTGAACCGGATCACACGGGGGTGCGCACGGGCGGCTCGATGGTACGCATCGGGATCGTAGAGCGAGAGCCAGTTCTGATCGGCCCACAGGTAGACCGAGATCATGAAGAGGGACCCGAAGATGTAGAACCCGAACTCCTCGATGGGCAGATACCCGCCCATCCACCGCATCTCACCCCAGTTCCAGGCGGGGACCCGCAGGCCCAGCGTCGCCGCCGCGTTGGGGAAGGAGAAGAAGTGGTATCCGAAGGAGAAGTCGAGCATGGCGCCCAGCCCCGCCATGAGCACCGCGCACCAGAGGAAGGCGAGCTTGTCGGCACGGTTGCCGTATCGGAGGTGCCAGAAGGCAATGGCTACCACCGGCACGATGAAGAGGAGAAGGCTGACCGTGTAGCCGTACGGAGTGGGGTTGTCGGTGGCGCCCAGCTCCGCCACGGGCATGCGCACGGTGGACAGAGTGGCCAGGGTGGGGACGGCCACCACGGCGAGCATCCACAGCAGGGTGCGGACCTGGCGCATGGGCCGGTCGATGAGCGTCATGACGGCTCCCAGGTGAGGGCGGCGATGAGCCGGCGTCCGACGATGGAGCCTCCGAAGAGGTGGTAGCGCCGCTGGTCCAGGAGGTTCGTCACCGAGATGGACCCCGACAGCTGGTTGGTGAAGGGATGCCTCAGGTTGAGGTTCACGGTCTCGCTGGACGGTACGGGACCCACCCAGACGCCGCTCCGGAAGTCATACCCGCTCATCACGTTCAGCCCGAGCCGCACCCGGGTGCCGCCGTCGCTGGTATATGCACCCGAGAAATTCGCCGTGTGTGTCGGAGTGTTGGCGGCTACCGAGTCGGCGCCCTGGAAGCTCCCCTCCTTGAAGCGGACGTTGAGGTAGCTGTAGTTGCCGTCCAGGCGAAGGTGCTCGTTGGCGTTGATGCCCACGGCCACGTCCAGGCCCCACTGTCTCGCGCGGCCCGCCGTGGAGCTGGACAGGACCACCGCCGTGCTGCCGTCGGGGAGGCGCGTGATGCCCGGCACGGCCGTGCGCACCGCATCCTCCACGGCGCCCGCCGCCGCCGCGGGGACGGCGGCGGGGGCCGTCCACGGCGCGTAGTCGGGATTCACGCCCGGGAGGAGCCCCGTCTTGAAGTTGTCGTAGTCGCTCACGTGGACGTCGGTGGTCAGGAAGACCCGGCCCAGCTGCCCCTTGTAGCCCGCCTCCACCGACGCGACCTGGGCAGGGTGGAGATGCTCGTTTCCCAGAGCCAGGAGGGGCACCGCGGCCGACGTGGTCAGGAGCGTGCCGTCGGGCACGCCGGCCAGGAGGGGACCCAGGGGTGAGGCGCGCAGTCCCGCCTCCAGGGCGCTCAGGTCCAGGGGCGGCCCCAGAGGGAACTCCAGGAAACGGTCCGCGGGTGTGGGCGTCTCGTAGGCGCGACCCCAGGTGAGCCGGAAGACCTGGTCGTCGGTGGCCGCCCACTGGACGCCGAGCTTGGGCGACACCTGGGGATCGAAGAGCGACGCGTCGTCGTAGCGCCCTGCCACCGTGAGCCGGAGCCCTCCTCCCAGCTCGACGCCGAGCTCGCCGAAGAGGGCGTAGTACTCGTCACTCCGGCCGTCGTAGCGCGGGGCGAGGATGGAGCCCTTGGAGTCGATGACCTCGGACCGGAAGGAGCCGCCCACGACGAGCTTCGCCCGGTCGTCGAGGAAGGAGCGGCGGGTCTGGGCCTCCAGGTGCGTCCGGCTCTCGTGGTCCTGGAACCGCCCCCCCGAGGCCAGGTCCACCTGGTCGCCGTCCCGGCCCACGTAGTAGGCGTTCAGGTCCAGGGCGTCGGTGGCATACGCGAAGCGGGCCCACGGGCGCGTGGACTTCATGACCTGGGCGCGGGACAGGGCGCTCCCGTTGACCTGGTTCTCCAGCCGGGAGTAGCCGCCCTCGGCGGTGACCACGCCGCCGTCGGATCGGTAGTACTCCACCCGGGCGGACCCGCGCGCCGTGGTGAGGGGGTCGGGCTCCCCGGTGACGGGGCCGGGGAGACCGAACGTCCCTTCCTTGGTCTGACCGCGCAGCGCCGCCAGCTCGTACCCCGGATCCGGGGGCGTCACCGGGCCGTCCACCGCGTCGGCGTACTCGGACTGGAGGTCGCCCAGGTTGGTGCGGGACCGGTCCCAGGATCCGCTCCGCATGAAGGCGCCCTCGATCTCGTAGCCCCACCGCAGGTCGGAGGATACGCCGGCGTGGCGCGCGTCGACGCCCAGCGTGGAAAGCTCGCCCGCCGAGAGGGTCACCCGCGTGCCCTGGACCTCCCGGGCCGACGGGGTGGTGATGCTCAACACGCCGCTGAAGGCGTTGGCCCCGTAGAGCGCCGAGCTGGGTCCGCGCACCAGCTCCACCGACGCGCCCTCTTCGGTGACGGCGATGAACGGCCATTCCTGGGCGCCCACCATGGGGTTGCCCTGGTCCACCCCGTCCACCAGGACCAGCATGCTCCGGGTGCTGGGCTCGTTGAAGCCCCGGGCGTTCACGTTGAAGCTGTTCACGCCGCTCTGCATCAGGTGCACGCCGGGCATGTCGGCGACCAGGAGGGGCGCCTGGCCGGTCACCAGGACGTCCTTCACCCGCTCCGGGGGCACCACCGACACCGAGGCCAGGCTTTCCAGCACGCGCTCGGGCCTGCGCGAAGGTGCGCTGACAACCACCTCGCCCAGCTCCAACGGCTGGGGCTCCATGGCCACGTCCCGCTCCACGCTCCCTCCGGCGGGCAGCGGCACCGTCTCCTCATGGGACCGGTACCCGTACCAGGTGAAGCGGAGCGTGTAGTCGCCTGCCGGGAGGGCCGACAGAACGTAGCGGCCCTCGCCGTCGGTGACCGTGTAGGTGTGGCGTGGCCCCGTGGCCTCCACCACGATGTCCCGGACCGGCCGCGACGTACGGGCGTCGGTCACCCGTCCGTCGATGCTCCCCAGGTCCTGTGCCTCCACACCCCGTGGGGCGGCGCCGAGGACCAGGGCCGCCACGAGGGGCGACACCGCCCATTGGCAGAGCGCCTTGTCCAATCCGACCATGTTCTTTCCTCCGACCTCACGGGTCGTCCCTGGGGGGTGATGCCTACGGCTTGTAGCGCTCCGGCACGTCGTACGGCGTATTGGGGTGCCCGAACGTCAGGCCCACGATGCTCTCGAGAGACGGTGACCCGGAGACGGCGTGGGACGCCAGCATCCCCGAGATGACCGCACCCTCTACGCACCCGACTCCGAAGGAGGTCCACGTCCAGTCCCCCGCCAGTACCAGGTTCGAGAATTTGGAATCGAAGGGGTGGAGCCGGTACTGCCCCGTGCCGGGAAGCGACTGCACGTAGAGCTCGGTGGGCTGCACGTTGGCCCGGGCGTATTGGGCGGACAGTCGTGCGGGCCCCGTCCGGTCCGTCGGGTCGAAGAGGCAGCCCCAGTCGAAGCGGCCCGG
>JASFRY010000402.1:0-4834 GCA_050114675.1 Gemmatimonadota bacterium
CCCCGGCGACCGCCTGGCCGAAGCCCAGATCCAGCGCCGGATCCGTTACGGTCCCCGTCGCGCGGACGGTGACACGCAGGGTGTCCGCTGATTGCAGGTCGATGCCGACGCGACCCGCGCGGCTGGCGAGCCCCTCCACGATCCGGGTGGAGGCGTCGCCCAACGACGCTCGGGGAAGGCTGAGGCCCAGAGCGTAGTCCAGGGACTGGTCCACCCCGTTGGAGCCTTCCACCGACATGCGGACGTTGCCCACGCCCACCCGGAAGGGACGCACGTGGAGCCGACCGTCCCGGATCTCCATGCTGGACCGGATCGCCTCGAAGGTGGGGTTGGCCAGACGCGGCACCTCCAGTGCTCCGGCCAGCTTCTGCAGCAGCGGAAAGTCCTCAACGGCGATGCGCGAGGTCAGGAGCGATCCCTGTCCGCTCAGAGCATCGAAGGACGGCCTCATGTCGGCGTCCAGGTTCCCCGACAGCTCGAGGTCGCTGGAGAACGTCCCCCGGGCGTATCGGGCGATGGGGGCCAGCGTGCGCACGGTGAGGAAGGCGTCGGCGGCGCCCGCCACGTCCAGACTGTCCAACGCGAGGTTCATGGCGAACGTGGGACGGGCAGGATCCGAGGTGTCGTAGTCTCCCTTCAGCTCGACACGCCCACCCAGGGTCTTCAATCCGAAGTCGTTCAGTGTGAGCCGCTGGTCCTTCACGTCCACCCCTCCCCTGGCGTCGACCATGCGCAGCGTGCCGTAGGTGAGGGTGTCCACGGTGCCGTTCAGCGCCAGGTCCAGGTTCGCAGGAACCGGGATCACCTGCAGGGTGGGATCGTCGGACTTCCACTCGTCCAGCACGAAGCGCCGACTCGCGAAGGTCATGCTCCCGTGGAGGGGCTCCCCGTAGAGGAGGAATCCCAGGCCGTTGTCGATCCAGCCGTCGGCCCGAACGTCGCTGCTCCCCAGGCGGGCCCGGAACGACCTGAGCTCTGCACGGCGGGGCGCCAGCTGGATCCTGGCCTCCTCCACGTCCACGGGCTGGCGGAGCGCGGCGGCCCGGACGGACACGTCCTTCGCGCTCACGCTCCCGCTGGCCGAGACCCGATCGTACTGCCGGCTCTCCAGGTCGGAGCGCCGGGCGCGCATGGAGGCGTCGGCCGTCACCGTGCCCGACAGCTCCTGGACGGCATCCATCTTGACCGTCCGTGCCAGCGCCGAGAGGTCCACGGTTCCCTCGACGCGGGCGTCCACATCCGGATCCGAGACGGGCGTGCGCAGGGTGAGCGACGCATCCAGCGGCTGATCGCCGATGACCACGTGGAACCGCCGGAGGCGCACCACCGTGCTGTCCGCATCCCCTCCCGGATTGCTCACCTCCAGCTCCGCCGAGATGTCGCGGGCCGGGAGGGGAAGATCCGGGTAGCGGAAGCTGCCGGCGTCCACCACCGCGCGTACGTCGAACGCCGGGAGCGTGCCCGCTCCCCAGGTTCCGTGGATCCCGCCCTCCAGGGAGAAGCCGCCGGACGTCTGCAGCGTCTCGAAGTCGTGGGCGTATACCACCGGCACCAGGGAGAGGATGTGGGCGAACTCGGTGCGGGGCGCCGAGAAGGTGACGTCGAGCGTCGTGCCCTCGTCGGAGCCTACGGCTTCTCCCTGGAAGCGGAGCGGGAGGTCGTTGATCCTGAGCTCGTTGTCCTGGAACGTGAACCGCTTCCGGGCCAGGTCTGCGTCGATACCGGCGTCCAGGTCGACGGTCGCCTGGGAGAGATACGGGACCCCGGCAAAGCTCATCGACGTCCGGACCGCGTGGGCTTCGGTCCTCAGGACCACCCGCTCCCGGGAGAGATCACCCGAAAGGGCGTAGTCGAGCCCCTCGAGGGAGGCGCGCAGGCGGGCAGGCTGGTCGTCCACCTCGACGGTCCCGCCCGTCAGCCGGAAGGAGCGCAGCTCGACGCCGAGCGCCTTGGACGCCCCACCCCCGCGGACTGTGCTCCCGGAGTCCGCTGCAGCGCGACGCTTCAGGAGGTCCCAGCTGGCGGTGCCGTCCTGGAGCACGCGGAGCCGCAGAGCCGGCTCGTCGAGGCGGATGGCCTGGACCACCACGGGTCCCTTTCGGCGCAATCCCCGCACGACGCTCCAGGCTTCCAGGACGACGCGGAGGTCGGCCGCCGACGCGAGCGTGTCTCCGTCGAAGTCGCCCGTGCCCACGACGGTGAGATCCCGCACCGAGAGGGTCACGTCGGGAAAGTCGCGGAGCAGGCTCACCGACATCCCTCCCCAGCGCACGCGGGCGGAGACGGCGTCATCGAGCTGGACGCGAACCCGCTCGGCGAGGGGGCCCCGGACCAGGAGGGGGACGAGGACGACCACCACAGCGACGCCGAGGAGGAGTGCGGCCGGAACGAGGAGGAGCTTCGTGCGTTTTGTCATGGCCACGTATACCCCGGGGCCACCCCCGGAGTTGTCGCCCCGAGCCACCGGGGGTCCGGACCCCAAGGACCCGGGAGCCCACCGCACCCCGGCTCGGGCCAACACATTGCCCCGAGCGAGGGTCTTATTCGATGCACTCGGGCACGCGCGCATCCGCAGGGTGAATCCGTGCCGACGTGCCGTCGGATGACGGCCGGGCTCGGCCCGGCTCGGAACAGGACCGGGTCACGCGGACAGGACGACATGAGACGGTGCGGGCGCTTGGGCGCGGGGCCACGGGTCTGGACGGCCGGGAGGATCCGGAGTGGGATGCTGGTCCTCACGCTCTGGATCGGGACGCCCGGCTCGCTGGTGGCGCAGGCCCCTGAGCGCCGGGACACCGACGCTTTCCTCCAGGCGGCGCGTCCGGAGCTGACGCGCCTCGCCGAAGCCCACCACGGCGTGGTGGGCATCTCGGTGATGGACCCCAACTCGGGGGACATGCTCTCCATCAACGGCGACGTGAGCTTCCCGTCGGCGAGCCTGGTGAAGCTGGCGGTCATGGTGGACGTCTACTACCGGGTCGCGGAGGGCCAGCTCCGGCTCGCGGACCCGCTGACGTTCCTGGACATCGACCGGACGGGCGGGTCGGGGGTGCTCCAGTTCCTCACGGCGCCGCTGGAGCTCAGGGTGTGGGACGCGCTCTTCCTCATGATCACCCTGAGCGACAACACGGCAACGAACCTCCTTCTGGCCAAGCTCCCGCCCCGCGCGGTGACGGAGCGCATGCGCTCGTTGGGTATGCCGCGCACCCAGATCTACGTGCGGGTCAACGCCGACCCCCGGGACAGCTTCGCGCCGGACTCCGCCCGCGCCTACGGCCTCGGGGTGACCACGCCCAACGAGATCGCGGCCCTCCTCACCAAGCTGTACCGCCGGGAGTTGGTCAACCCGACCTCGTCCGACGAGATGATGTCCGTCCTGAGCCACCAGTTCTACCGGGAGGGCCTTCCCCGGCATCTGCCCCCGGGGGTCGAAGTCGCGCACAAGACCGGCACCCTGCCGGCGGCACGCAACGACTGCGGCGTGGTCTACGGTCCGGAGCGCGAATTCGTCATCTGCGTGATGACGAAGGACAACGCGGATCGGCGCTGGACCCGGGACAACGAGGCCGAGCGCCTCATCGGGGACGTCACCCGGACGGTCTTCGACGCCCTGAACCCCAACGTCACCACCAACGGGCCGGAATCCTGAGCTCCCGCCCTCCGAACGCAACATTCTCGGAGCCGTGGGTGTGTTAATTCCGATCTGATACGATGTCGGCGCCTCGACCCTCGCCCGCCGGCTGGTCTTCTCGCAGGAGTAGTCCATGCGAAGGCGGGCGAGCGCTGGGGACCGGGATTCCGGTCTCCGAGGGTCGTGGGTGGGTCTGTCCCTGGTGGCGGTGGTCTTGGCCGCCGCCTGCGTCCACGGACCCCCAGGAGTCGGCGGGTCTCCGGGCGCTCCCCCCACGCCGCACGACCTGTGGAAACCGCCGGCCGAGGCGCGTCCAGGGGCCGGGACCCCCATGGCGGACTCCAGGGCGGAACCCGCCCGGACGCTCCCCGCCGACCTCCTGTCCCAGGCGGCCCAGGGCCTGACGCTGGCGCAGGTGGTGGACCTGGCCCTGAGCAACAACCCGGCGACACGGGCGTCGTGGCTCCAGGCCAGGGCCGCCGCGGACGCGTACGGACAGGAACGGGGACGCCTACTCCCCTCGGTCTCCGCCGGGGCCACCGCCCTCTCCTCCAAGCAGGTCGCCTCGTCGGTGCGCTTCGGCGGGAGGCGGAATCAGGTCTCACCCACGGTGAACCTCTCATGGCTGGTCTTCGACATGGGTGGCCGCTCCGGCTCCCGCGCCGCCGCCAGGGAAGCCTCGTACGCCGCCGGCTTCACCCACGACGCCGTGGTGCAGGGCGCCGTGCTCCAGGCTGAGAGCGCCTACTTCGGATACATGGCGACCCGGGCATTGCTCCAGGTACAGCAGGCCTCGGCCAAGGAGGCCGAGGTGAGCCTCGAAGCGGCCGAGCACCGCCACGACGTGGGTCTCGCCACCATCGCCGACGTGCTCCAGGCGCGCACGGTGGCGTCCCAGGCCCGCCTGGCCGTGGAGACCACCCAGGGTCAGCTCCAGGCAGCCCGGGCTTCCATGGCGGTGGCCATGGGTCTGCCGGCCAACACGCCCTTCGACGTGGCGGATCCCCCGCCCGAGACGCCGGTCGGGAGCGTGTCCGAGAGCGTGGACTCCCTCATCGCCCAGGCCGTGCGGAATCGTCCCGACCTCGCGGCGGCCCAGGCGCGCGCGCTCCAGGCGGTGGCCTCGGCCCGGGCGACGCGCTCCCAGGGCCTCCCCTCCCTGACCCTCAATGGCAACGGCGGGCGCGTCTACTCCGACGTGTC
>JASFRY010000403.1:0-4823 GCA_050114675.1 Gemmatimonadota bacterium
CTGCGCCAACGTGGCCAACCTGCTTCTCGTACGCGCCACGGAGCGTGTGCGCGTCCTGGCCGTCCAGTCAGCCCTGGGGGCGAGCCGGATCCAGATCGGGGGACAGCTGCTGCTGGAGTCGTTCCTGGTAGCCGTGGCGGGAGGCGCCGTCGGGCTCGCGCTGGCCGACGCCTTCGTCTCGCTGGTCCAGCGGACCCTGTCCGCCGAGCACTTCGGCTACTACTGGATGCGCATGGCGGTGGATGGTCCCGTGCTGGCCTTCACCGGCGTGCTGGTGCTGGGGACGGCGCTGGTGGCCGGCATCCTGCCGGTGGTCCGTGTCTTCCGCGTCGATGTCCAGCGTGTCCTCAAGGAGGAGGGATCCGGAGCGAGCGTGGGAGGTGGGGGGAGGTGGAGCCGGGGCTTCGTGACCTTACAGCTGGCTCTCTCCTGTGGCGCCGTGGTGGCGGCCGCCCTCACCGGACGTTCTCTGGCGGGTTCTCTTCACTTCGGGGGCGACCTGCCGGAGCACGAAATGCTCGTGGCCGGGGTGGACCTGCCGGGGGGTATGTCGGGCGAGGAGCGTGCCGCGCGCCTGCGCTCCCTTGAGGAGGCGCTCACGGACCGCACCGGTGCGCGCGTCGCGGCGATGGCGCTGGGCGCCCCGGGCTACGGGGAAGGCTACTCCAGGGTCCAGGTGCGGGACGCCGCTCTCGACCCCCGCTCCTCCACCCTCTGGAACGCGGTGAGCCCGGGGTATCTGTCGGCGATGGGCATCCCCCTTCGCGCCGGCCGTGCGTTCACGTACGGCGACGGCGCGGACGCGGCCAGGGTCGCCCTGGTCAGCCAGAGCTTCGTCCGGCGCTACTCGCCCGATGCGCCGGTGCTCGGGCGGCAGATACGGTTGAGCGCCGCCGACTCCACCACATGGTTCACGGTGGTTGGCGTGGTGGCCGACCTGGACCTGGGGACCGGCGCCTACACCCGGACCGACCGGGTGCTCGTACCCCTCGATCAGGTCGGGGAAACGAGCACCATGGCCCTCCTGCGTACCGACGGGGACGCGTCGGTGCTGGCGCCGGCGCTCCGTGAGGCCGTGGCCGAGGTGGATCCCACCCTCCCGGTATGGAGTGTGCGCACCCTGGCCGATGCCCACGCCTACATCCTCCGGGTCCCTCGTGCCCTGGCGACCATGGCGCTGTCGGGAGGGGCGGCGGGGCTCCTGGTTGCGGCGGTGGGTCTGTACGGGCTTCTGGCCTTCCGGGTGCGCCAGAGACGTCGGGAGCTGGGCGTGCGCCTGGCCCTGGGCGCCGATGGCTCACGCCTGATGCGTGACGTCCTGGGTCTGGCGCTCCGACAGCTTCTGCCGGCGGTGGCGGTGGGGCTCGTGCTGGCATGGCTCGCCGCGCCCGTGCTCCAGGTCATGCTCATGGGCCAGGACCCCCGGGCGCCGCTCACCTATCTGGCCGTGGGGGTGGGCTTCCTCCTGGCGGGTCTGGCGGCTGCGACGCTGCCGGCCGTGCGGGCAGCCCGGATCGAGCCCGCCTCCGCGCTGCGGGGGCATTAGGCGACGCCTCGCCGGTGGCGCCGCGGGCCGCCGGTGCCCGTCCGCTGCCGCCCTCTCCGGTGGTGTCACATCTCCTCCGGGAAGCTCGTTTCTTCCAGGGCGGCGACAGTCGAGCCGTACCACGAGCCACGTGCATCATCTGCGACGACGACGGGAGGATGGGACAGTGGGTGCGACGAAGAGAGGCACAGCCGTGGCGGTGGCGATCCTCGCCATGGGCTGCGGCGAGACCACGGGTCCGGAAGTGGGTCCCGACCAGGCGGTCCTGCCCGCAACCACGGAGGTGACCGTGGGCTATGGTCAGGAGATCGAGGTGCCCAACAGCACGCTGCGCCTGCGCTTCAACCGAGTGGTCGAGGATTCGCGGTGTCCCGTGAACGCGCTGATCCTCTGCGTATGGGAGGGGAACGCCGTGGTGGAGATCGGGATCGCCGAAGGGACGCGGGACCTGTTCCCTCTCCAGCTCAACTCGACGCTGAACCCCAGGGCCGCTCAGTGGGACGGCGTCATCGTCACCCTGGAGGAGGTCCTTCCGGTGCCCCTGGACGTGGAGCCCATCCCCCCGGAGCAGTACTCGGTGCGGGTGAAGCTCGAGCCCGTGACGGGCTGACGGCGCTCAGCCGCCCGCGGCTGCCGCTCTCCTGGGCGCGCACGACCCGCCGTTCACGCCGCATCCCGGATTGCGGATCGTGCCCTCGAAGAGCTCGAAGATCCGGCGGTACTCGTCGGTCCACGACGTGGGCTCCACGAAGCCGTGGTTCTCCACGGGGTAGGGCTGGATCTCCCAGTTCTCCTTGCCGAGCTCGATGAGCCGCTGGGTCAGACGCACCACGTCGGAGAAGTGGACGTTGGTGTCCACCATACCGTGGAGGATGAGCAGGTGCTGGTCCGGCCGCAGGTTCTGGGCGAAGTAGATGGGCGACGATTTCTGGTAGGCGGTGGAGTCGTTCTGCGGCAGGTTGAGGATGTCGCTGGTGTAGCCGTGGTTGTAGTGGGCCCAGTCGGTCACCGAACGGAGCGCCGCGCCGGAGCGGAAGGTGTCGTCGGCGGTGAAGAGCGCCATGAGGGTCATGAATCCGCCGTACGACCCGCCGTAGATGCCGATGCGGGCCGCGTCCACGCCCTCGTTGGCCACCAGATAGTGGGCGCCGTCGACCTGGTCCGAGAGGTCCTTGCCGCCCATCCACTCGTAGATGGCCGTGCGCCAGTCCCGGCCGTAGCCCGCCGAGCCCCGGTAGTCGATGTCCAGGACCGTGTAGCCGCTGGCCGCGAGGAACTGGTTGAACATGTACTCGCGGTAGTACGACGACCAGTAGTTGTGGACGTTGTGCAGGTAGCCCGCGCCGTGCACGAAGACCACCCCGGCGCCGTTGGCCTGAGCTCCCATGTCCACGGGCCGGTAGATGCGGGCAGGCACCATGGTCCCGTCGGAAGCCCGGAAGTGGATGATCTCGGGCTTCAGCCAGGGAAAGGAGTCCCACGCCTTGGTGGGCGACTCTGTGACCTTGGCCATGTCCGTGGGGTGACGCTCCTGGGCGAGGTACAGCTCCGGCGGATGGTTGGCCACGTCGTGGACGAAGGCGAAGCGCTTGCCGTCGGGTGAGGGGGTCGCCTCGTAGCGGCCGTCCCCCTCGGTGACGGGACGGAGATCGGATCCGTCGAAATCCATCCAGGAGACACGCTGGTTGAACGGCGAGCCCTCATTGGTGGTGAGGAGGAAGCGGCTGTGGTCCTCGGGGATGCTGACGCCAAGGACCTCCCACTCGCCGCTGGTGAGCTGCTCCTTTCCGGTGCCGTCGGCGTTCACGGCCCACAGGTGGGCGTAGCCCGTCTTCTCCGACACGTACCAGACCCGGTCCGTGCCGGGTACGAAGCCCACGCACCGACCAAAGCAGGGCCCGCCCACCCAGGCGTCGTCGTGCAGGTGGTCCAGCAGCGTCTTCTCGCCCGTGGCCGCATCCACGGACCACAGCCAGCGGTCCTTGTTGTCGTACGACACGGCGAAGACGAAGGCCTTGGATCCCGCGTCGTCCCACCCTGTGCGGAAGACCCGAGGCGGATGCGCGGTGTCCTCTCCCTCAGCGGTCGGATCGAGCCACGTCACGGCCCCGGTCCCGGTGGTGATGAGACCCAGGCGGCCGCCCGACTGCTCGTCGCCCACCTTGGTGCGCCCGTTGATATCCTGGGTGTACCCGTTCTCGGTGATCCACTCGGGGATGACGGTGTGCTTGGCGTCGGATGCCGGCGTGTAGGTTCGCACAAGCACATACCGGCCGTCGCGCGTGGGCACCAACTCCCGCAGTTGTTCGTCGCGGGCCAGGTACAGGGGCTCGGGCTCATCGGCCCGCGCGGCCTCGCGCTCCTCCTTCTGCTCCTCCTCGTGCTCCTTCTGCCTGCGGATGTGCTGAAAGAGCTCGAGCTGCTGTTGCTCCAGGAACTCGCGCTGGCCTTCCGGTTCGGGGGACTCCTTCGGAGCGGGACCGCTCTCGATACGCGTGATCTGGTCCAGGCTCCCGTCCGCCAGGGTCAGCCGGTACAGGTTGTTGCCACGCCGGAACAGGACGGCGCTCGCGTCTGCGTTGAAGAGGGGGGAGTCCTCGCTGTCCTCGGTGTGGGTGAGGCGGCGCACGTCCATGGTGCGCCGGTTCACCAGGTACAGGTCGCCGTTCACCGCCGATACGCGCCAGCGTCGGTCCGGGGATAGGTCCCCGGGCGCGATGAGGGGTGCAGCGTCGCGAGCTTCGTCTTCGTCGAGCTTCAGGGGCTCGCCGCCTCCTGCCTCCACGCGGTACAGCGCGGGATCGTCGTTCCAGGCGTTGCCACCCGGAAGCCAGCGGAAATAGACCCACTTCGAGTCGTCGGTCCATCGAACGTCCGAGGGAGCCTCTCCCACCAGCTCGGGACCGCGCATGATGTGCTCGATGGAGAGCTGGAACGTCTGGTCCCGCACGGGCTCGGGAACGTAGGCGGCGGTGCTCTGGGCCGCGCCGTGGTTGGGGAGGGAGGCTGCCGCGACCGCGGCGGCCGCCAGGATCGCCCTGGCCTTGGGCATGGAAGATCTCCTTCATTGGCTTCGAACGTCGACTCGCGAAGTTAACAAGATCGCCCGGGGGGGTCCGGGACCCGCACCCGTTCCGGGCAGGATCATGCCGTTCCCGTATAGGAACAATGTGCCCGTATGGGAACGTACGATGGTTCCCCATCGGGAACACGCGGCGACTCGCTGCGATGTGTTCTTAACCCTAAATACTTGTTGTACATGAGCTTATGTCATGTC
>JASFRY010000404.1:0-4815 GCA_050114675.1 Gemmatimonadota bacterium
CGCGCCGGTGACGGTCATCCGCACCAACATCACCGAGCGCCCCTTCATCGTGGACACGGTGCGGGAGTATCTCCACGCGCAGGAGATGGCCATCGAGTACATCATCTATCCGGTGCTCCATGTGGAGCGGGACGAGGATGGAAACCCGGTGGCCGTGGCTCCGTCTCGCGAGGGTGAGCAGCGAGAGTCGCTGGTACACTGCGAGGTGGCACAGGTCGGCGATCCCGAGGTGCTGGAGCGTATCCGCTCCGAGCTGGAGCAGCGGCTCCGCGACGTGGTCTCGGCCACCGACGACTTCGGGGCCATGATCGACGCCGTCGACGACGTGGTCACCGAGCTCGCCGAACGCGGGGAGGAGCTGGAGGACCGCCGCGACGAGGTGGAGGAGATCCAGTCCTTCCTGCGCTGGCTGCGCGACGGAGGCTTCGTGTTCCTGGGCGCCCGCGGCTACGACATCGTGAAGGACGCCGAGGGACGCCGGTGCATCCAGGTCACGCCGGGCTCGGGCCTGGGCATCCTCGAGGACGAGCTGGACTCCAGCGTCGCCGAAGCCAAGCCGCTGCAGGAGCTGGACGAGGCGACCCGTGAGCTGGCGGAGCGCGGCCCGACCCTCATCATCAGCAAGACCAACGCCGAGTCCACGGTGCATCGTCGTGCCCGCATGGACTATATCGGCGTCAAGAAGCTCGGTCCCGGCGGAACGGTGGTGGGGGAGCATCGCTTCCTGGGTCTGTTCACGTCCAAGGCCTACGCCGAGGATGCAGAGGACATCCCCATCCTCAGGCTGAAGCTCCGCCAGATCCTGGAGGAATCGGGAGTCCGGGAAGGGTCCCACGACTACAAGGAGATCATCACGATCTTCAACTCCCTTCCCAAGGAGGAGCTGTTCCTGGCGTCGGCCGACGAGATCGGGTCCGACATCCGCACCGTTCTCACGTCGTACAACACTGCCGGCGTGCGCGTCACCCTGCGGGAAGACCCGCTCCACCGGGGTGCGTCGGTCATGGTCATCCTGCCCAAGGACCGCTTCTCCGGCGAGGCCAGGAAGGCGCTGGAGGCCGCCCTGGTCAAGACCCTCGAGGGCGAGATCCTCAACTACCACCTGGCCCTGGGCGAAGGGGATCAGGCGCGCCTCCACTTCTACATGGCCACCAAGCCCGAGCGGCTCCGGGCCGTGGACGTGGCGGAGCTGGAGCAGCTCGTGGGCCGCATCATCCGATCGTGGTCCGACCGGGTGCGTGACGGCCTGGAGCGGGTGCGTCCCGCCGACGAGGCCCGTCGGCTGGCCCGGAGCTACGGTGAGGCGTTCAGCCCCGAGTACCAGGCTGCCACGGATCCCGAGATCGCCGTGGCGGACATCCTGGAGCTCGAGGCCATGGACGCCGGTGGCGAGAGCATCTCCATCGCCCTGGCGAACCGGGGATGGGCGGTGGCGGCGCCGGGCGTGGAGGACGTGACCGAGCTCAAGGTGTATCTCCGGGGGGAGCGACTGATCCTCTCGGACTTCATGCCCATCCTGGAGAACGCCGGTCTGCGGGTCATCGGCGTCGCGCCCTTCGACGTGGGTGGAGGCGACACGGACGAGGCCACCCTTTACGCCTTCGCCGTGCAGGACGCCGAGGGGAACCCGCTGGACATCGACGGCCGGGGAGGGCTGTTGGCCGAGACGATCCTGGCGGTTCGGACCGGCGACGCGCTCAACGACCAGCTCAACCGCCTGGTCCTGTACGCGGGCCTCCACTGGCGCGAGGTGGACGTGCTCCGGGCCTACGCGGGGTATGCCTTCCAGGCCGGTGCCGTGCCCAGCCGGCTGGCGCTGCCGTCGGCGTTGGTGAAGTACCCGGGGATCGCAGGGGAGCTCTTCGACCTGTTCAAGATCCGGTTCGATCCGTCCGCGGATCAGCCCACGTCCGAGCGGGAGGAGACGGCCGCGGACGTGCTCGCGGCCTTCCATGGCTCCCTGCGCGGCGTGACCTCTCTGGCGGACGACCGGGCGCTGCGCCGACTCGAGGCCCTCATCTCCGGCACGCTGCGCACCAACTACTTCAGGCGGGGCGGGCGGACCCCCACGTTCCGGTCCGGCGGCGTTCCCTACATCTCGTTCAAGTTCGCCTGCGCCGAGGTGGATTTCCTCCGCCACACGCGACTCCGCTACGAGGTATGGGTCCACTCGGCCCGCATGGAGGGCGTCCACCTCCGCGGCGCGCGGGTGGCGCGGGGCGGCATCCGGTGGAGCGACCGGCCCGACGACTTCCGCACGGAGATCCTGGGCCTGGTGAAGACCCAGATGGTGAAGAACGCCGTCATCGTGCCGGGCGGCTCCAAGGGAGGGTTCGTCACGCGGGCGTCCCACGGGGACCCGGAGGCCCGCTACAACGAGGGCAGGGATCAGTACCGCACCCTCATCCGCGGCCTCCTGGACATCACGGACAACCTGGACGCATCGGGAGATACGGTGGCGCCCGAAGAAGTGGTGTGCTTCGACGCGCCGGATCCCTATCTGGTGGTGGCGGCCGACAAGGGAACGGCCACCTTCTCGGACGTGGCCAACGCCGTGTCCGCCGAATACGGCTTCTGGCTGGGCGACGCCTTCGCGTCGGGCGGCTCCAACGGCTACGACCACAAGGTGGTGGGGATCACGGCCCGGGGTGCCTGGGAGTGCGTGAAACGCCACTTCCGGGAGAAGGGCAAGGACATCCAGTCCGAGCCGTTCACGGTCGTGGGCATCGGGGACATGAGCGGCGACGTCTTCGGCAACGGGATGCTGTTGTCGGAGCAGATCCGCCTCATCGCCGCCTTCGACCACCGCCACATCTTCATCGACCCCGACCCCGATCCGGCGGTGACCTTCGCCGAACGCACCCGCATGTTCGCGTTGGGTCGATCGAGCTGGGAGGACTATGACCGGAGCCTGCTGAGCCAGGGTGGCATGATCATCCCGCGAGGCACCAAGGAGGTGGAGCTCACCCCCGAGGCCAGGGTGGCGCTGGGCCTGTCGGACGACGTGCCCGCGGTCATGGACGGCGAGTCGCTCATCCGGGCCGTTCTCCGTGCGCCGGTGGAGCTCCTCTGGAATGGTGGCATCGGGACGTACGTGAAGTCGGCCACCGAGAGCCACGCCGATGCCGGTGATCCCTCAAACGATGCCGTCCGCATCGACGTCACCGAGCTGCGCTGCGAGGTGGTGGGGGAGGGCGGCAACCTGGGGCTGACCCAGAAGGCCCGCATCGAGTTCGCCCTCCAGGGTGGGCGTATCAACACCGACGCCCTGGACAACTCGGGCGGCGTGGACATGTCGGACCACGAGGTGAACCTGAAGATCCTCCTGGCGCCCGGCGTCGCGTCGGGTGGCATGAGCCAGGAGCGCCGGAACGAGCTCCTGGAGGAGCTCACCGAGGAGGTGGCGCGGCTGGTCCTGGACGACAACCGGGCCCAGAGCCTGGCCATCTCCCTGGACGAGCTGCGGGCCCGGGAGTCCACCGACGACTTCCGGGATCTCATGGTGTCGCTGGAGAAGACGGGAGAGCTGGACCGGGTGTCGGAGGGGCTCCCCTCCACCGACGTCCTCGTGGAGCGTCGCGAGGGGCACCAGTCCCTGGCCCGGCCCGAGCTCTGCGTCCTGCTGGCCTACGCCAAGCTGGCCCTCAAGACCCGCCTGCTCCGGAGCCGTCTCCCCGACGATCCCATCACCGAGCGCTATCTCCTGGGATACTTCCCGCCCGAAGCGGTGGAGGCCGCCGGGAAGACGGCGCTGGAGGACCATCGTCTGCGTCGCGAGATCATCGCTGGGCAGGTGGCCAACGACCTGGTGGACCTCATGGGCGCCACCTTCATGCACCGCGTCATGCGGGACACGGGGCGGAGCGCCGACGAAGTGGTGCGCGCCTGGCTGGTTGCGTCACGTCTCTCCGAGCACCGGGCGCTCCTGGCCGAGATGGCCAGGCAGCAGAGCGCCATGGACGCCCGGGTCTCCTACCGGTGGCTGCTGGGGCTGGCACGTGTGCTGGAGCGCACCACCCGGTGGGTGCTGGGCAACGTGGATCCCGAGCTGTCCCCGGCCCAGGTGGTGGAGAAGAACGCCGAGGGCCTGTCGCGGCTGCGGGAGAGCTTCCCGAAGCTGGCACACGGCGAGGACCTGGCCCTGTTCAACAAGCTGGTGGCCGAGATCAGGGAGGTGGGTGCCGACGAGGCATTCTCGCGACGTCTCATCACCCTCAGGTTCCTGGACCAGCTTCTGGAGATCCTCCGGATCGCCCGGGACGCCGGCACCGACGCGGGCGCAACCGGCAGGGCCTACTACGCCCTGTCGGACGCTCTGGAGATCCCGTGGCTGCGGGGAACCGCCTTCCGCGCTGCGGGAGAGAGCCAGTGGGACCAGCGCGCTGCCCAGGCCCTGGCGGACGACCTGTCCCAGGCCCATCGAAGGCTGGTGACGGCGGCGCTGAAGCGCGCCGGCGACGGCGATCCGGCCGCCGCCACGGCCGATCTGCTGCGCTCGGGACGGCGAGAGGTCGCGAGGGTCCACGAGCTGGTGACCGAGCTGCGCGTGGAGGACGAGGCGGGACTGGCCGGCGCCCTGGTGGCCGTACGGGAGCTGACCGCTTTCGCTCAGACCCAGGTCTGAGCCGCGTCGGGTCCCCGGGCAGGGGCGGCTCGAAAAAGCGCTGCCGTTCTTCGTCGTCGCGCCTTGCAGGACCCGGCGCCCCAGCGCTCTCGATGGCTCGCGGATTTCCGAAAGACCACGCTCGGTGCCGGGAGCACCGAGGCGTCGGCGCGCGTCAGTTGGCGTGGGTGGCCTTGAGGACCTCGTCCACG
>JASFRY010000405.1:0-4815 GCA_050114675.1 Gemmatimonadota bacterium
GCCGTCGGGAGCGATCCGGTACAGGTGGGCCCACCCGTCGCGCTCGGACCACCAGACGAGGTCGCCGTTGGAGAGGCGGAAGGGGGGCTGCTGCTCCTGGTAGGTGTTCATCCGCTCCTGGATGACGGCGCGGACGTCGCCAGTGGCCGGGTCCGCCACCATGACGTCGATGCGGTGCAGGTCCCGGCTGGCCCGGTAGAAGTAGAGCTCGTTGGACTTGTCCGAGAGCCAGGTGGTGATGGGCATGTCCTCGGAGCTGCGGCCTCCGCCACCCCGGCCACGGAATGCCCTGCGCGCCGTCGTGGGATCGCTGTAGACGCCCATGGTCTCGTCCTTCCACGGGTCGTCGTCGATCTTCTTCATCTCCCGGGTTTCCATGTCGAAGACCAGGAGCTCCGTCTGGGTGACGTTCTTCTCGCCCGGCATGTCGTACTTGTACGTCTCCAGCTCCGGGCGCTTGTTGCCCACCGAGTGGATGACCCACAGGTCGCCCACCTTGCGCCGGTCGTCGCGCGTCAGGGCGAAGTAGCGGGAGTCGTGGGACCAGGAGATCCCGGCACGCTGGCGCTTCTTGAACTCCTTCTCCGTCTCCTTGTCGGTATCGCCCCGCCCCTGGTTGCCGTAGCTGTAGTCCTTCTCGCCGTCGGTGGTGAGCTGGACCTCTTCCACGTCCACCTTCATCTCGGCGCTGTCGGCTTCCTCGCCGCTCTTGCCCCGGCGGGCGTCCAGGATCTTCCGGTACTCGCCGTAGGTCATGGCCCACAGGTTGAACCCACGGCTGAACACGACCCATGCCGTGTCGGGTGAGACGCTGGCCCACGAGGGATGCTCGTCCGGCGCCTCGTAGTCGTCGAGCAAGCGAACGGTGCGTGTGGACACGTCGTACTCGAAGTGCATGACCTGCTTCTTGGGCTTCTTCTTCGCTCGCTCGCCCTTTTCCCGCTGGCTCTCGCCCAGGGTGTCCGCCTCCTGAACCTCCTCGTCCTGCGACGTGGTGACGTCGAACTGAAGCGTGTTGGCGTCGATGAACCGGATGTTCTTGATGGGCAGGTGCTTGCCGTCCCACGGGTCCTTGGTGATGCGTGTAAGCTCAGCGGCGATGCGGTCGTTGTCGAAGATCTGCCGCTTGGCGCCCCGTGCCGGATCCACCAGGTAGTAGAAGGTGCCCTCGGTGGTCTCCCACTGGTACCAGAAACGGTCGGTGTGCTCGATCCACTGCGGTGACACGGTGGTGCTCTTCACCAGCTCGCGGATCTTGTATGGGGCAAAACGGGCAGCCAGCGGGTAGTTGGCCGATCCGGGTCCGCCAATCGGGGTGGTCTGTGCGTACGCCGGGGCTGCGGCCAGGGCGAGGGTGAGAGCGACGAGGGAGGTGAAGCGCGAACCGCGGCGGGCGGCTCGAGACGTGCCTTCCATGGCGGGGTCCTTTCCGGAACGTGGGACGTGAACCCCGGAAGAGGGAGGCGAGGCGCGACTCTCGCAATGGGGAGATGTCCCCCGGGCGCCGTAGGGGAGCGGGATGGAGGTGCTACGTCGTGGGCTCGGGCTCTCCGGCCGCTTCTCGACCGGGGAGAAGGAGGTCTTCCAGGAAGAAGGCCGAAAGCTCCGATCTTCCGGAGAGGCCCGCCTTTCGGTAGACGGCCACCGCGTGCTGGCGCACGGTCCGGTCGCTCCGGTCGGTGAGCCTGGCGATCCGTTTGTGGCTGTACCCTTTGAGCAACATGAGCGCCGTTTCGCGCTCGGCGTTGGTGAGCTCCCAGGCCGTGAACTGGGCATCCATGGCCTCGGAGAGCCCCTCCAGGAGCCTCCCGGCACGAGCCTTCCAGGCATCGCGCTCCGCCTGGCGTTGGACGACTGCCTGCTCGAGCTCCTTCACATCCCGCAGTGCGTCGTACCAACCCCACGCCAGGTAGGAGGCGGCACTCAGGCTGAGCAGGACGAGCGCCACCTCCGCCAGGACGTGGAGGCTCAGCAAGGTCTCGGGCCGGTCCATGAACAGGTCCAGGGATGCGGCCACCATGATGAGCGTGAAGAGGGCTGCCAGGACCAGATGGAGCCGAGGAGGGGCCTCGTTGCTGGGTTCTCCCATGCCAACTCCGTCGGATGTCGGATACAGAGACTGTGTTTCGCGAACCGATTCGAACATCTGTCGGATAGGACGCTCCTCCAAGTTCGCCCACGTTCCGGGGGTCATTCAACTGGAGGATCCCATGCCGCACCCCCTGCATCCCGCCGTCGTGCACTTCCCCCTTGTCCTGGCCGTGCTGCTGCCTTTCGTGGCCGGCGTGGCCCTTCTGGCGTCTCGTCGTGCCTCCAGCGGACGCGGTCCTTGGATGGCCGTTGCCGCCATGGCTGTGCTTCTCTCCCTGTCTGCGTGGGTGGCCGTGGAAACTGGTCAGGGGCAGGAGGAGACGGTCGAGGGAGTGGTATCCGAGGGCGCGATCCACCAGCACGAGGAGGCCGCCGAGGGGCTCCTCCTGGGGTCGGTCCTCATCGCGGGGCTGATCCTGAGCGGCCTGGCGCCTGGCCGCGTGGGCAAGGGTGCGCGTTATATTTCGGTGCCTGCCGCGCTCGTGGTCCTCGCTCTGGCCTTCCGCGTCGGTGATTCCGGCGGAGGCCTGGTCTACACCCACGGTGCGGCTGCCGCCTACGTCGGAAACGGCGGAGGCGATCGTCACGTCCAGCCCCCCTCCCGGTCAGACGAGGACGACGAAGAGCACGAGCGCCGTTGACTCCTGTCTCCCGGCGTTCCACCGCCCCCCTCCCCATGGAGGTATCATGCTGCAACGCTGGCGAGGTGTAGGCCACGCCGTTCTCATCGCCCTCCTGCTCCTTCCTGTGGCTCCCCGGGAGGCCGATGCCATTCCGGCCTTCGCCCGGAAGTACAAGGTCACGTGCGCGCTTTGCCACAACCCATTCCCGCGGCTGACGGAGTTCGGCAACCAGTTCGCTGCCAACGGGTTCATGATGGTCCGGGGCGAGACGCCTCCGGATACCACTTCCGTTGGGGATCCGCTGCTCCGGCTGCAGCGGGACCTGCCTCTGGCTGTGCGCGTCGAAGCGTACATGAGCAGCCTGACCGGCGACGATCAGGTGGCGGCCGACTTCAAGACCCCCTGGGGCATCAAGCTCCTGAGCGGCGGCCAGATCACGGACAACGTGTCCTACTACATGTACTTCTTCCTCACGGAGCGGGGTGAGGTTGCCGGGCTGGAGGACGCCTACCTTCAGTTCAATGACGTCTTCGGGTCCGGGGTGGATCTCATCGCGGGACAGTTCCAGCTGTCGGATCCGCTCTTCAAGCGGGAGCTGCGCCTGGAGTACGAGGACTACATGCCCTACCGGGTGCGCGTGGGTGACGTGGGCGCGGATCTGACGTACGAGAGGGGCCTCATGGCCATCGCGTCGCCCTGGAAGGACGCCGATCTGTTCGTGCAGGTGGTGAACGGTCGTGGCCTGGACCAGGCGACCGAGGAGCGCAACTACTCCGTACAGACCCCCAAGAACGTCGGCGTACGCCTCAGCCAGGGCCTGGGTCCGCTGCGCGTGGGCGGCTACGTATATGCGGGCAAGGAGAAGGCCGACGGGCTTGAGAGCTCCATCCGGGCGTGGGGACCCGACGCCACCGTATCGCTGGGCCCGAAGGTGGAGGTGAACCTCCAGTACCTCTACCGACGCGACGGCAACCCCTTCTTCCTGGAGAGTTGTGCTCCGACGGATCCGCGCTGCGATTACAACGCGTCGGATCCCGTGAAGACCACGGTGGACTCGTACATGGGCGAGTTGCTCTTCATGCCCACATGGCTTGAGGGACGGTCGTACTTCACCGCCCTGTACAACCGCGTGGAGGCGGACCGGCCCATCTTCACACTCCGGGTCGGCGAGCCGGGCTATCTGAGTCTGTATGAGACCATGGGCGTCACGGCCCACTACCTGCGGTCGCGGAACCTGCGCTTCATGGCCGAGGTCCAGCGCGACCTCCAGCAGGATCGGTTCCGCTTCACCGCCGGTGTCGTCACCGCGTTCTGAATCGGGTCGGAACAAGAGCGCTTCTGGTCCGGAGGGATTCGGGGCTTTCCCGGGCCCCTCCGGATCGCGCCTCACGGGCGCACTGGATGATCGAATAGGCAACGGCGCCGGTACCCGTCAGGATACCGGCGCCGTGGTACCGCCAGGTCGAAGGGTCGCTATTTCTTCTTCTTTGTGGCGGTCTTCTTGGTCGCCTTCTTCGCGGCTTTCCTGGCCGGCTTCTTGGCGGCCTTCTTGGCCGGCTTCTTCGCGGCCTTCTTGGCCGGCTTCTTCGCGGCCTTCTTGGCCGGCTTCTTCGCGGCCTTCTTGGCCGGCTTCTTCGCGGCCTTCTTGGCCGGCTTCTTCGCAGCCTTCTTCGCAGCCTTCTTCACCGACTTCTTCGCGGCCTTCTTGGCGGGCTTCTTCGCAGCCTTCTTCGCAGCCTTCTTCGCAGCCTTCTTGGCGGGCTTCTTCGCCGTCTTCTTCACCGGCGCCTTCTTGGTCGACTTCTTCGCGGCTTTCTTGGCCGGCTTCTTCGCGGCCTTCTTGGCGGCCTTCTTCGCTGGACGCTTCTTGGCGCCCGCCGCTTTCTTGGTTGTCTTCCTGGCGGCCTTCTTCGCGGGCTTCTTGGCAGCCTTCTTGGTGGTCTTCTTGGCGGCCTTCTTCGCCGGCTTCTTGGTCGCCTTCTTGGCCGTAGCCTTCTTCACTGCCTTCTTGGCCGTCTTCCTTGCGGCCTTCTTGGCTGGTTTCTTCGCCGCAGCTCTTTTCGCCGGCTTCTTGGCTGCGGCCTTCTTGGTGGTGGTCTTC
>JASFRY010000406.1:0-4789 GCA_050114675.1 Gemmatimonadota bacterium
CGGGCGTGCGTGTTTCGGTCTTGCACCGTTACGCACTTGTAGTCAGATGTTTGCTTTCACGATTCGGGCGCACCGTTACAATTCTTCTCACGACCTCCGGCGCCGCCGGGGGATCGTACCCGCCATATCCTGTCTTTTGGAGGAACATTCCATGCGACTTAGCAACGGTGTGCGGTATCTGGCCGTCGCCGCGGCCCTTCTTGTGTCCGGGAATCTCTCCGCTCAATCCACGGCGACCCTTACGGGCCGTGTCACGGATGATAGCGGTGCGGCCCTCTCGGGCGTGCAGGTTGTGGTCACCAACCTGAACTCGGGGGCCCAGACGGGCGGCCTGACTCAGAATGACGGCAGCTACAGGGTGCCCGGTCTCCGTGCCGGTGCCTCGTATCGCATCGAGGCCCGGATGATCGGCTACGGCCTGCAGTTCGCCGAGGTGACGCTCTCCGCCGGCCAGACCCGTACCGTGGACTTCCGCATGTCCCAGGAAGCGGTCGCCATCGACGCCCTCGAGGTGTTCGCGACCCGAGCCGTGGAGCGGAAGACCCCTGTGGCCTTCACCAACGTCCAGAAGGTCCAGATCCAGCAGCAGCTGGGCTCGCAGGACCTGCCCATGGTCCTCAACGTCACGCCGAGCGTTTACGCCACCATGCAGGGTGGTGGTGCCGGCGACGCCCGCATCAACATCCGGGGCTTCGACCAGCGGAACACCGCGGTCATGATCAACGGCGTTCCCGTGAACGACATGGAGAACGGCTGGGTCTACTGGTCCAACTGGGACGGCCTGGGTGACGCCGCCACCAGCATCCAGGTCCAGCGCGGGCTCTCCGCCATCAACCTGGCGACGCCGTCCATCGGCGGGACGCTGAACGTCATCACCGACCCCTCGGCGCAGAACCCGGGGATCTCCTACAAGCAGGAGTTCGGCACGGCCAAGTTCCTGAAGGAGACCTTCACGTTCAACACCGGCGAGCACAACGGCTTCTCCTTCACGGGCAACGTCGTGCGCAAGACGGGGGACGGCCTCTTCGAGACCAACGGCGCCCTGGCCACGTGGACCGACGCCTGGGCCTACTACGCAGCCGCAGCCTGGCAGATCAACGCCAAGAACCGCCTCGAGTTCTACGCGGTGGGCGCGCCCCAGAGCCACGGGCAGAACCTTTACAAGCTCAATGCGGCGCAGATCAGCCACGACTTCGCCAAGAACGAGCTGGGCTACAGCCAGGCCGCTCTCGACGCCATCGCCGAGGCGGGCCGCTTCTGGAGCCCCAACGTGAACGTGGTCGACCCCAGCTATACCGAGGAACGGTATGCCAGCACGGGTCCGCAGGCCGGCCTCCATCCGCGCCACAGCCCGGACTACATCAACGAGCGCGAGAACTACTTCCACAAGCCCCAGGTCAACCTGAACTACTACGCCTACTTCGGGAACGGCCTGACCTGGTCCACGGTGGCGTACTACTCCGGCGGCATGGGCGGCGGCAGCGGCACGCTTGGCTCGCTGGTGTGGGACTACACCTACAAGCAGCGCGTGGCCGACTGGAACGGCACCATCGCCCGCAACCGCTCCAACGCCGACGGGCACTCCAGCGGCATCCTGCGGTCCTCGGTGAACAACCAGTGGACCATCGGCACCATCAGCAAGCTGCGGAAGGACTACGACTCGGGGTGGACCACCGAGGTCGGCATCGACTGGCGCACCGCGTCCATCGACCACTACCGGGACGTCCGTGACCTCCTGGGCGGCTCGTACTGGATCGAAGACAACAACGCGTTCAGGGGATCGTTCAACGCGACGTACGGCGACAAGATCGACTACTACAACACCAACAAGGTGAACTGGCTGGGCGGGTACCTGCAGGCCGAGAAGGCCATGCAGAGCGGGTCGGTCTACGGGATGGTCGGCTGGGCCCACAACACCTACGACTTCACCGACCACTTCAAGAAGGGCCCCGACGGTGGTGAGCTGAAGCTGTCGAGCGGCGGGTTGAGCGGCTACCAGATCAAGGGTGGCGTGAACCGCAACCTGAACCAGGAGTGGTCCGTCTACGGGAACGCCGGCTACGTCTCCAAGGTGCCCATCTTCGACGGCGCCATCGACGACGTGAACAGCAAGGTCAACCCCAACCCGAAGAACGAGAAGTTCACGTCCTTCGAGGCGGGTGTGAGCTACCGGGCGCTGGACCGGGGTCTGTCCTTCGACGCGAACCTGTACCACACGGTGTGGCGGGACCGGGCCTTCACGTTCTACGTGCCCAACGACGACATCTTCGCCCAGATCCTGGGCGTGGACGAGCGCCACATGGGGCTCGAGCTCAAGGGTGCGTATCAGCCCAGCGACTGGGTGCGCTTCGACGCCGCGGCGTCCTTCGGCAACTGGAAGTACCTGAACGATGCCAGTGGCCGGGCCGTGTCCGGCGACAAGCAGACGACCACCGAGTACAACTACTATATCAAGGACCTGAAGGTCTCGGACCAGCCCCAGACCCAGTTCGCGTACTCCTTGTCTGTGTATCCCGTGGAGGGCTTCTGGGCCCAGCTGCAGGGCCGCTCCAACTACAACTACTATGCGGCCTTCAGCCCCTTCGACCGTACCACGAACACGGACGCCGGCATCCAGCCCTGGAAGACGCCGGGCTACACGGTGTTCGACTTCCACGGCTCGTACCGGATCACGGACCTGATCCCGGCGTGGACGGGCGGCGACGTGAAGCTCTTCGCCACCGTCTTCAACCTGTTCGACAAGATGTACGTGCAGGACGCTACGGACGACTCGCCCTACAACGCGTACAACGACGACGGGCTCCACGACGCCAGCTCCGCCGAGATCTATCTCGGCCTGCCGCGGCGCTACAACGTGGGCTTCCAGATCATCTTCTGACGGGAGCAGCCGCCGGGCGTCGCTGACGTCCGGGCGTGACGGCCGGCCCCTCCGCTCACCGGTGAGCGGAGGGGCCGTGTCGTTTCTCGGAGCTTCCGCGTCGTCGTCAGGGCGGTACGGGCACGCTTCGGGGTGTCACGCCCGCTTTACGCTGCGACGGCGACATGCGAAGCTATGCCGTCCTCGGTGGGACGCCGGTTCGGCGTCCGCCGGTTCCGGCGTACCTCGGAGTCTCCGTGAGCGACCTTCTCAGCGCCCTCCTGCTCTTCGCCGCCGGCCTGGTGGCCGGTACCCTGAACGTCATCGCCGGCGGCGGGTCTCTGTTGACCCTCCCCATCATGATCTTCCTGGGTCTTCCGGCCACGGTGGCCAACGGCACGAACCGGGTGGCCATCCTCATCCAGAATGTCGGCGCCGCCTCCAGCTTCCAGCGCCGGAGGCTCATCTCGGGCAGGTGGCTGAAGCTCGCCGTGCCCCCGGCCCTGGTGGGTGCGGTGCTGGGGACGCTGTTCGCCGTGCGTATCGGCGACATGGCGTTCCAGCGCGTGCTGGCCATCGTGCTCATCGGCGTAACGGCGTATACGCTGTGGCGCCGCACGCCCGAGGCTGGGGAGGGGAGCGCGGCGCCGCCCACGGGGGGCCGGGCTGTCCTGTTCGCGGGGCTCTTCTTCCTGGTGGGCGTCTACGGCGGGTTCATCCAGGCCGGGGTCGGGTTCGTCATCCTGGCCGTCACCTCGGCCGGGGGGCTCGACCTGGTGCGGGGCAACGCGGTGAAGGTGACGCTGGTCCTGGCGTTCACGCCCCTGGCGCTGGGCCTGTTCGCCTGGAGCGGCAAGGTGGACTGGACCATGGGCCTGGCCCTGGCCGCCGGGAATCTCCTGGGCGGGCTGGCGGGCGTGCACCTCCAGGTGCTCAAGGGCCACGGGTGGGTGCGGGGTGTGGTCACCGTCACCATGATCGTGTTCGCCCTGCGTCTGCTCATCGCCGGCTGAACGCGAGCGCGGGCGCCGGTCTCTCGGTCGGCACGATGGCCGCCGGGCGCCGACGCCCGCTCTCTACGGTCCTGCCGTCACCTCCTCAGGCGCGCCTCAATACCGGTAGTGCTCCGGCTTGTAGGGCCCCTCGACCTCCACGCCGATGTAGCGGGCCTGCTTCTCGCTGAGCTCGGTGAGCCGGGCGCCGAGCTGGTCCAGGTGCAGGCGCGCCACCTTCTCGTCCAGCTTCTTGGGAAGCGTGTACACGCGCTTCTCGTATGCCGCGGCGTTGCTGGCCAGCTCCACCTGGGCCATGACCTGGTTGGTGAAGCTCGCGCTCATGACGAAGCTGGGATGGCCCGTGGCGCAGCCCAGGTTCAGGAGCCGGCCCTCGGCCAGGATCATGACCGAATGCCCGTCGGGGAAGGCCCACTCGTCGTACTGGGGCTTGATGTTGATCCGCTGGATGCCCGGGGTCTTCTTGAGCCCGGCCATGTCGATCTCGTTGTCGAAGTGGCCGATGTTGCCCACGATGGCCTTGTCCTTCATGCGGGCCATGGACTCGGCCGTGATGATGTCCCGGTTGCCCGTCGCCGTGATGAAGAGATCGGCCTTCTCCACCACGTCGTCGAGGCGCACGACCTGGTAGCCCTCCATGGTGGCCTGGAGCGCGCAGATGGGGTCGATCTCGGTGACGACCACCCGGGCGCCCTGGCCCTTGAGGGCCTGGGCGCAGCCCTTGCCCACGTCGCCGTAGCCGCACACCACGGCCAGCTTCCCGGACAGCATGACATCGGTGGCCCGGTTCAGCCCGTCCACCACCGAGTGCCGGCACCCGTACAGGTTGTCGAACTTGGACTTGGTGACCGAGTCGTTGACGTTGATGGCGGGGAAGAGGAGGGTCCCGTCCCGCTCCATCTCATAGAGTCGGTGCACG
>JASFRY010000407.1:0-4748 GCA_050114675.1 Gemmatimonadota bacterium
CGAAAGCGTCCGAGCTGGATCCGGCGGGGCGAAATCCGTGTACCTTCGTCCATGTCTCTTTCCGCAGCCCATTCCGCGATCCTCCGTCCATTCCTCGTCCTCCTGATTACCCTGACCGCCGGCGGTGCGTGCGCGTCGGGCGGTCCTCGAGGAGTGGTCGCTACGCAAGCGGGAGCGCCCGCCGCGGCCGGTGCCCCGACCGCCTCCGACGAGCCGGCGGGCCCGCGACCCATCGCGGAGCCCGAAGGTCCGCAGCGGTCCCCGGAGCCCGAAGCGGTGACGGCACGGACGCTGGAGGCGCTCCGCCACGACCCGGCCCGCCTCTACGCCTTTCTGCGCGCCATGCCCAAGGGTGGTGACCTGCACAGCCACCTTTCCGGCGCCATCTACGCCGAGAGCTTCCTCCGGTGGGCCGCGGACGACGGCGCCTGCGTGACCCTGGCCACGTTGACCCTCGTCCCTCCCCCCTGCGATGGGCCGGCGGGCCGGCCTGCGGCGTCGGCGGTGCAGGCCGACGCGAACCTCCGCAGCCGGGTCATCGACGCATTCTCCATGCGCAACTACAAGCCGGCGGTGGAGAACGGCCATGACCGCTTCTTCGCCACCTTCGGACGCTTCGGTCTCGCATCCGACGAGCACATGGGCGACATGCTCGCCGAGGTGAGCCACAGGGCCGCGGAGGGGCAGGTGCGCTATCTGGAGCTCATGCACACCGCGGGAGGCGGAAGCGTGGGTGCCATCGGCCGCTCGGTTGGGTGGGATGACGACTGGGGGCACATGCGGCAGCGGGTTCTGGACGCAGGGCTCCGGGACACCCTGCGCGCGGCCCTCCGTCAGCTGGATCATGCCGAGGCCGCACGGGACACCGACCTGGAGTGCGGTACGGCCGGCGCCGATCCAGGATGTGGCGTGACCGTGCGTTACCTCTACCAGGTCCTGCGGGCCTTCCCCAGGGAGCAGGTCTTCGCCCAGATCCTGGCCGGGTTCGAGCTCACGCGCATGGACCCCCGCTTCGTGGGCTTCAACCTGGTCCAGCCCGAGGACGACCGCGTGGCCATGCGGGACTACGATCTTCACATGCGGATCATCGGGTTCCTGAAGACACTCTATCCCGACGTCCCGGTGAGCCTCCACGCCGGAGAGCTTGCGGAGGGGCTGGTCCCTCCGGAGGGGCTCCGCTTCCACATCCGGGAGGCAGTGGAGGTCGCAGGGGCGAAGCGGATCGGCCACGGGGTGGACGTCCTCCACGAGGACGATCCCGACGGGCTGCTCCTGGAGATGGCGCGACGCCGGGTCATGGTGGAGATCAACCTCACCAGCAACGACGTGATCCTGGGGATCACCGGCCGGGATCATCCGCTGAGCACCTACCTGGCCTACGGCGTACCCGTGGCGCTGTCCACCGACGACGAAGGCGTGTCTCGCTCGGAGATGACGGGCGAGTACATGCGTGCCGTTCTGGACCAGGAGGTGGGCTACCTCACCCTGAAGGCCATGGCGCGGAACTCCCTGGAATACGCCTTCGTGGAGGGGGAGAGCGTGTGGCGTGACCTGGACACGCTGGCTCCCGTCCCGGCTTGCGCACCCGAGACGGGCGGATGGGCGGGCGACGCGTGTGCCACCTTCGCTGCGGGAAGCACCAAGGCGAAGCTGCAGGTCGGCCTGGAGCGCGACCTGGGCGCGTTCGAGGCGCGTGTGGCCGCCGGGAACGGTCCCGTGCTGATCCCGGGGTCCAACTGACGCACCGGCTCCGGCGTCATCCTCCCATGGGAAGCCGGCGCTGATCGAGCGGTGGATTGGGGATGGCCTCGTTCACCACGAGCGACGCCGTGTGGGTCCCCGAGGCGAAGCTCTCCTCCCGGAACGGCACCAGGATGCCCTCCACCTCGCGGAAATCTCCGTAGTCGGTGGCGAACACCATGCTCATGGACGCCATGGACATCACCGACTCGGTGCGGAGCACGTGGTGGCTGGCGCCCTCCACGAAGAAGCGCAGCCGTAGCCCGGGCTTCAGGTCTCCCGCCAGCACCATGAGGTCCGGACTGCTCCGCTCCATCTCCAGGCGGTCCCTCAGCTCGTCCAGGACCCACGGCACCCAGGACCGGGCGGCCTGGAGCTGCATGGCGGCCAGCATGGGGCCACCGGCGGGCGTCAGCGATCCGGGCGTCGACCCGTTGTAGCCTTCCTCCCCGTCCACGATCCGGATCTCGACCCGGTTGGGGTAGTGGAGCAGCACCTTGAGGGTGTCCCGGCCCTGACCGATGCGGATGAAGCTCCCGTGGGCCTCTCCCGGGTGCGTGACGATGGTCCCCTCCAGGCGCACTGCCTCGATGCGCTCCAGGGCGTCCCGCCCGCCGTAGGCCGCCATGACCTGGTCCACCACGTCGGTGGGATCCGGGGTCTGGGCCGCCGCGGGCGCCGCGCCCCCGGCGATCACCGCTGCCATCGTCGCCAGGGCGAGGCCGCTCCCGGGGCGGCGAGCAGGAGAACGGAAACGCGCAGCACCGAGCACGTCAGCCTCCCAGCACCGAGGCGATGAAGGCGTGGATGTCCGTGGAGAGCTTCTCGAAGGACGGGTGATGGAGGTACATCATGTGGCCTGCTTCGTAGTAGGTGGTCTCTACGCGGCTCATGTCGATCCCATAGCGCCCGAACACGTATTCCCCGTCGAAGAAGGGCGTCGCGTAGTCGTAGTATCCCGATGCCAGCAGCACCCGCAGCTCCGGGTTGTAGCTCTGGGCCCACGCCAGGTCCGGCGACGTGTCGACGTACGACGGTTCCCCGTACCCCCGGGACAGGCGTCGGTCCCAGACCCAGCCGCGGCCCACGTCGGGACCGGACACGTAATAGGGCCGGTCCAGGGTCACGCCCAGCTCCGTCTCCAGGTATCCGTGAAAGTCGGTGCTGAACGCCGCCGACACCGCGGCGCTGGCGGCATCGAAGGCCGGGCGCTCGGCTTCGTCGTCCACCTCCTTGGCTTTGTAGCGCCCGTCCAGCCGGCCCAGCGCGACCCCCTGATCCCTGAGCAGCTCCTTGAGGAAGCGTCCAGCCTGGACCCGGAGACGGGAGCGCAGCACGTAGTCCACGTCCAGCCCGGTGAAGGCCGCGTACTGCCCGGCCACGTCCCGCATGGTGGCGTCGTCCAGGTGGCTCCCCTTGAACAGTGCCGGCAGGTACGTGTCCACCGCGAAGTCCCGCACCTGGTCCAGGAACTGCTCCAGCGTTCGGCCCGCGTGGTCCACCTTGCCGTGATACCATGCCGTGGCCGCCATGGTGGGCAGGTAGGTGACGAAGGCCGTGAGGTTGTCGGCCGCGGGCGTGCTGCCCTGGTAGTTCAACGCCTGGGAGATGAGAACGACGCCGCTCACCTGAATGGGCTCGGCGCCGCGCATGAGCTCGGGCAGCAGGGCCGCCGCCCGGGTGGTGCCGAAGCTCTCGCCGGCCAGGAACACCGGGGACGTCCAGCGGTCGTTCCTGCGGATCCACTCCCGGATCAGCGACGCCACGCTGCGCGCGTCCTCGCGCAGCCCGTACACGTCCTCGGGCTTGCCCTCGCCCACCAGGCGGCTGAACCCCGTCCCCGTGGGATCGATGAAGACCAGGTCGGTGAGGTCCAGGGGTGAACGGTCGTTGTCCACCATGGGATACGGTGGGTTGCCTGCGGGCTCGGCGTCGCTGGGGACCACCACCCGCTTGGGGCCGAACAGACCCATATGGAGCCAGATGGACGCCGACCCCGGTCCCCCGTTGAAGACGAAGGTCACGGGACGTGACGTCGGGTCGGTGACGCCCTCCTTCACGTACGCCGTGGTGAAGAGGTCGGCGTAGGGCTTCCCGTCGTCGTGCTTCAGCCGGATGTCGCCCACCACGGCCCGGTAGGAGATGCGTTGCCCGTTGAACGTCCCGGTGTGGGTGGTGACGAAGGAGACGGTGTCGGGGACGGGAAGCGTGTCGGGTGGTGAGACGGCGCTGACCGGCGCCGGAGCGGAGAAGAAGAACGCCGGAAGGGAGAGCGCGACAGCGGCGGAGGAAGCGCAGCGTCGGCCACACCGGGCTCGCGTCCCTGGACGTGTGCGTTCCCGTGGCTCGGCGGGGAGGGTTCTTCTCATCATGATCCCCTCTTCTGATCGGTCTTCGTGGTGTCGGCGCGCACCCACGGCTGCCAGTCCAATCCGCGCACGTACTTCTGGATCCAGCGGATCTCCTCGATGTCCCGCGTCCGCTGATGCCGCGGCTCCCGGAAGCCGTGGGGCTCACGCGGGAAGCGAATATAGCGCACCGTCTTTCCCTGGTCCTTGAGGGCCTGGAAGTAGTTCATGCTCTGGGGCTCGGTGTCGGTGCGGTCGTTCATGCCGTGGAGGAGGAGCGTGGGGGTGCGCACGTCGGCGATGTGCGTGAGGGACGACCGCTGGCGATATCCCTCGGGGTTCTGCCACGGCGTGCCGCCGATGTACCACAGCCGCACGTCGTAGTTGAAGCCCGGACCGTATTCCGAGGTCCAGTCCGAGACCATGGCCCCCAGGGACGCGGCCTTGAAGCGGTGGGTGCGCGTGAGGGTGAAGCCGCCCAGGATCCCGCCGTAGCTCCATCCGCGTATGGCCAGCGAATCGGGTGAGGTGACGCCCCGGGCGATGACCGTGTCCACGCCGGACATGAGGTCCTGATAGTCCCCGTCGCCGATGTCGTGCATGTTGCCCCGCAGGAGGGCGTCGGTGTAGCCCGAGCTCCCTCGCACGTTGGGCAGGAGC
>JASFRY010000408.1:0-4745 GCA_050114675.1 Gemmatimonadota bacterium
GCCGTCCCTGGCGTACCCGCCTGGTGTCGGCGTCCGTGCCCGCCACGGAGGGGGACATGGAGCACTGCGCCCGGGACCGTGGTATCGCCGTCACCCACGTGGCGGCCAGGTCCGGTGAGGTCCGCCTGCTGGCCGATCTCCGCACCCTCTGGAACCTGTACCGTCTCTTCTGCCGTGAGCGACCGGTCGTGGTGCACACGCACACGGCCAAGGCGGGCACGCTGGGCCGGCTGGCCGCCCTGCTTGCCGGCGTACCGGTGCGCATCCATTCGTACCACGGCCACGTCCTGGGCGGGGCACACTTCAGGGCCTGGAAGACCCGCCTCTTCCTGGAGATCGAGCGGCAGCTGGCTCGGGGCACGCAGCAGCTCGTCGTCCCGACCCGGGCGCAGGCCCGGGAGATGGCCGGGGATCTCCGGGTCGCCGCACCTGAGCGGTTCGCCGTGGTGCCCCCAGGGCTGGAGCTGGGTCGCTTCCGTGACCTGGACAGGGACGCGGCTGGGTCGCGCACGCGCGCCTCGCTCGGCCTGGCGCCGGAGACGCTGGCGGTGGGCATCGTGGGCCGCATGGTCCCCATCAAGAACCACGAGCTCTTCCTGGAGGCAGTGGCGGCGCTCCGCAAGAGGAGCGAGCGGCCGGTGCGCGGCATCGTGGTGGGTGCCGGCGAGCGGGAGGCGCACCTCAGGGCCCTGGCAGCCCAGATGGGGTTGGAATCCCACCTCCTCTGGCTGGGATGGCGCCGGGATCTGCCCGAGCTCTACGCCGCTCTCGACGTGTTGGCGCTCACCTCCCACGCCGAGGGCCTGCCGGTGGTGATTCTGGAGGCGCTGGCCGCCGGGACGCCGGTGGTGGCGAGGAACGTGGGGGGCGTGCGGGAGATCCTCACCCAGGCCGGGGCCGGAAGGGTCATGACCCGGTGTGCGGGAGGTGAGGCCTGGGCCGTCGCCCTGCGCGCGTACGCGGAAGAAGCGCCCCTGCCCGACGAGGTCAGGGACGGCGTGGTGGCGCGCCACTCCGTGGCCCGCCTGGCCGCCCACATGGATGCGCTGTATCGGCAAGCGGGGGCAGTGTCGTGAAGGTGCTGCCGGACCCCCCTTCTGGTGGAAAAGCAGCGTAGCCGTCCGTCGTGGGCCGGCAACGTGGTGCGCGATGCGAGCCCATCGGCCGCGAGGCCTTCCGGGCCGACCTGCCCAGGATGCGGCAAGAGAGCATCCAGCCGACGTAGGGCACGGGTCTTGCGGACGTGTCGTCCCCACCTTCCTTCGCTAGTTTCAGCGGTCTCTTGCTCCCATCTCGGAGCTATCATCTCTTCCAGGGAAGAAGGACTGGCGCGTGACACGCACCGACGACCTCACCCGAATCCGCGAGGGCCTTCGGGCCGCGGCGGAAGCCATCGGTCCCTATACGCCCGGCGACGTCGCCTTCCAGATCAAGGAGGTCCGGGGAGATCCGGTCACCGAGGCCGATCACGCCGCGGATGCCGTGCTGCGCCGAATCCTGCCCCGCGAAGGGGAAGGATGGCTGAGCGAGGAGTCGGCCGACGACCGCACACGGCTCGGCGCCCGCCGCGTTTGGGTCGTGGATCCCATCGACGGCACGCGGGAGTTCGTGGAGGGGATCCCCGAGTGGTGCATCTCCATCGGGCTCGTGGAGGACGGCGTTCCCGTGGCGGGGGGCATCTACGCCCCATCCACCGATCAACTCGTGGTGGGGTCCCTGGAGACCGGCGTCCTGTACAACGACGAGCATGCCGTGGTGCGCGATCCCGCCACCCTTGACGGGGCCGTCGTGCTTGCCAGCCGCTCGGAGACCCGCCGCGGCGAGTGGGAGCGCTTCGCCGATGCCCCCTTCACGGTGCGGCCGTGCGGCTCTGTCGCGTACAAGATGGCGCTGGTGGCCGCCGGACAGGTGGACGCGACCTGGACGTTGGTGCCCAAGAGCGAATGGGACGTGGCGGCTGGCACCGCGCTGGTGCGGGCCGCTGGAGGGCGGGTGACGCTGGCCGACGGCTCCGAGCCTCCCTTCAACCAGGAACGCCCCAAGTTCCCCAACTTCGTGGCGGCGGGCCCCAGGACCTCGGCCATGCTGCTCTCGCGGTGGCTCGCGGACGGGAGGGGCTCGTCGTGAGAGGCGGCCCCGTGGCCACGATTCCCACGGCTGAGGAGCGGGGATGCGCTATCTCGTGACCGGAGGGGCTGGATTCATCGGGTCGAACCTGGTGCGCCACCTGCTGAGCCACGGTGGTGACGGCGTGGAGGTGGTGAACCTGGATGCCCTCACCTACGCCGGGAACCTGGAGAGCCTCACCGACGTGGAGGACGACCCCCGCTACCACTTCGTCCACGGCGACGTCTGTGACGCCGGAGTGGTGGCTGCCGCCATGGAGGGCGTGGACATCGTCCTGAACCTGGCGGCCGAGTCCCACGTGGACCGCTCCATCCTGTCCGACGCGCCGTTCGTACGGACCAACGTGCTGGGAACCCAGACGCTGCTGTCGGCGGCGCTGGGCCTGGGCGTCAAGCGCTTCGTTCAGGTCTCCACCGACGAAGTCTACGGTGAGCTGCCGTGGCGGGACCCGGCCGACGGAGATCCTGCGGCGCCCCGGTTCACCGAGGACACGCCGCTGGCACCGCGCTCTCCCTATTCGGCCACCAAGGCCGCGGCGGACCACCTGGCCCTGGCGTATCACGCAACCTGGGGCCTCGACGTGGTGGTGACGCGATGCAGCAACAACTACGGTCCCTATCAGTTTCCCGAGAAGCTCATTCCCTTGATGATCACCCACGTGCTGGAGGACCGGCCGCTCCCCGTGTATGGTGACGGCCTCTACGTGCGGGACTGGGTCCACGTGGAGGACCACTGCCGGGGGATCGTCGCGGCGGCCGAGGGGGGAGGAGCGGGGCGCGTCTACAACTTCGGAGGGGACGCAGAGCGGACCAACATCGCCGTGGTCCATGCGCTGTTGGCAACGCTGCGCAAGCCGAACCACCGCATCGAGCACGTCAAGGACCGTCCCGGGCACGACCGTCGGTACGCCATCGATTTCACTCGCGCCGAGGCCGAGTTGGGATGGGGCCCCCGTCGCAGCTTCGAGGAGGGGCTGGAGGCCACGGTCGCGTGGTATCTCGAGAACGAGGCATGGTGGCGGAGGGTGATGAGTGGAGCGTACTGGGAGTTCCACAGAGAGCAGTACGGAGGATGACGTGCCGCATCCGCGGACGTGTCCATCCCCTTCGAGCGTCATGCGACCGGTGAGCCCCGTGACTTTGACGCGTGCGTCCACGGTGGAGGGCGAGGGTTGATCCGTTCCTTCGGCACGATCACCCTGATCGTCTTGACCCTGGTCTCGTGGCAGCTCCCCCTGCCTGCCGCGGCACAGGAGGCCGCCACCGCGCCCCTTCTGGATCCCACCTACCACGATCTGGCGCGGTTGGAGGGTCTCGAGCTGGTGCAGAGAGGAGCCGCGGGACAGGCCCCCTATTCCGTGGGCCGGATCCAGTGGATGGTACGGGACGCTCGCCGGCGGCTCGCAGCCGACACCGTCCTGTCGCTCGAGGTCCGCGCCGAGGCCGAGGCCATCCTCGGTCGCGTCGAGCATCGCATGGAGGGAGGAGCGCACGCTCCATCGCTCCGGGGATGGGTCGAAGCCGAGGTCGGAGGTGGCGAGAGTCCCGGGCGTGCCGAACCGCCCAACGGTCTCGGGGGCGTCGACGTCGTGGTGAATCCTCTGTGGGCCTACCGGGGGGGGCGAGCCTACGGGGACCGAGTGGTCGGGGCGATGGCCGGGGGCCTGGCGGTCGGCCCCACGCCGTGGCTCGCCTTCGGAGCCGCAGCCCGGTACATGTTGGGGCGCTCCTCGGGCCAGATGCCGGGCCGCACGGACCTCACCGTCGAGGCGCTCTACGCCCGCGCCGTCCTCGGACGCGTCGCGCTGGAGGTGGGGCGGGATCAGCTCTGGATCGCGGCCGACGGAGGGCACGATCTGCTGCTGAGCGGGAACGCCCCTCCCACCAACATGATCCGCCTCTCCAGCGACCGCCCGCTTTCGGTGCCGGTTCTGGGGGACGTGGATGTGACCCTTTTCGCAGCGGACCTCGGTCCGCACCAGAACTTCCCTCACGCCAAGCAGTTCGGCTTCCTCGCCGCGGCCCGACCGACTCCCTCGCTGACGCTGCGCCTGTCGCTGCTCAACAAGCAGATGGGGGACGGGGCGCCCGACGCGAGCGCGAAGGATCGGATCCTCGACCTCCTTTGGGTCCCCGACTGGTTCCGCAGCGCCAACTACGAGTTCTCGGACAAGCTCGCGGGTCTGGGAATCGATGTCGGATTCGGCCCGTTCAGGGCGTCGGCCGAGGCCGCACTGACGGACTTCGATCAAACGCGTCTCAAGCGTACCTTCTGGGCCTCGGCAGGCTACCGTATAGTTCTCTCCGCTCCGGCCTTGGGGCCAGGGGGGCGCCACGCCCTCCGGGCGGAGGCGACAACGTTGGGACCGTACCTGTACAGGCACCGCCAGTTCACGTCCGGGGCCGTCGTAGACGGCTTCCTCGAGGGCGACGTCCTGGGCCCGGACAGTCGCGGATGCTCCCTGGAGTACGCGTACGATGATGCCAGCGCCGGTTGGGGAGTCTTGGCTCAGTTGGCAGTCGACGACCGGAGTGGGGACCAGTGGAAGAACGCTCCACCGGATCCGGGCGGCCGTCCAACCCTGCTCCAAGCGCGCCCCGACGAGGTCCGGGTGCGCG
>JASFRY010000409.1:0-4745 GCA_050114675.1 Gemmatimonadota bacterium
GCAGGGACGACGAGCGTCATCTTCGGTGCGCAACCTCCCGTGCGTTTCCGAACGCTCGGCCACACGGGGCAGGGGACGCTTGACAGGTTAGGGGCGCACCTCGACGCATGGCAAGTTTGATGCGTGGTGAGGTGTAGCGTTGAAATAGCAATATCCGGGAGCGCGCACCGGAACTGGAGCTTCTGGTCGCCGGACGGCGGATCGATGTCGTGTCCGTTACCGACGCCGGCGGCGCGCCATGCCTGGCTGGCGGTCTTCGAGTGGTTCCCGATCGGCAGCTATCCGGTGAACATCGAAGTGCGCGGGGGCATACAGGACGACGCGAAGCCGACCCACTGACACCGTGGGCCGGGCTCACCGGTCCACGAAGAAGTCAGCCGTGAAGGGACGGGTCGTCCCATCGCGCGCCTACTTGTAGCGGTAGGTCACGCGACCGCGGGTCATGTCGTAGGGGGACATCGCCACGGTCACCGCGTCTCCTTCGAGCACACGGATATAGTGCTTCCGCATCTTTCCCGAGAGATAGGCCAGGATCTCATGCCCGTTCTCCAACTCCACGCGGAAGTTGGCGTTGGGGAGCACCTCGCTCACGGTTCCTTCGAGTTCAATCGCGTCTTGCTTTCCCACGTAACCTCACCCGCTCAATGGACTTGCCAGTCCTTATAATAACGGAATTCCCGTGGGAGCGCGGAGTTGGGCGTCGCCTTCACCCTTTCCTCGCCGGGCCGGGAGACTTGACGGTAACGTGATGACAACTATAGTGATATTTGCTATAGTGTGGCTTCGTCACGACCCTCGAGCCCCTTCCTGCCATGCCATCGCCCCCGGGCAACCGCGGCACCCTCCCCGAGCTGGCGTTCAACGTCCTCCTGGCGCTGGGGGACGGGCCTCGGCACGGATACGCCATCATCCAGGAGATCGAGGAGCGGACGGGTAGCCAGAGCACGGTCCGCTCCGGCACCCTTTACGCCGTGCTGCAGTCGCTCCACGGGGAGGGTCTGTTGGAGGACGCTCCGGCGCCGCCCGGAGTGGATGGACGGCGCCGCTACTACCGGATCACCGATGCGGGACGGGAGGCGGTCGCGCGGGAAGCCGCTCGCCTTTCTGCGCTCGTCCGTCGTGCCGTGGAGCTGCGGTTGGCGCCGGACGTGCCAGGTGGGGAGCCGTCGTGACACCTCCCCTTCCGGCGCCTCACCGAGCGCTTCTCCGCCTCCACAGGTTCCTTCTGGCGCGTTTTCGGGCCACCTATCCCCATGCGTGGGCCGAGGACGCCCACCAGACCACCCGGGACCTGGTCCTGCGGGCTCTGCGCCGGGGACGGCTGCCGGCACTCCTCACTGCGCTGGCCGAGTGCGCGGACGTGGTCCGCCTCGGGGCGCGGGGCTTGGGGGTAATCCCGGCTCGCCTTGCCCGTGACGTGGGCTACGGCCTGCGCCGCCTGCGGTCCCGTCCGCTCCGCACGGTGTCGGTGGTGCTCATGCTGGCTGTCGGCATCGGTGCCAGCACCGCCGTGTTCAGCGTGGTCAACAACACGCTTCTCCGTCCGATGATGCTGGACGATATCCAGCGCCTGGTGCGGATCGACGACGTGGTGCCCGACGGCTCCCAGACATCCAACGTTTCCCCGCTGAATGCCGAGACCCTGCGGCAGCGTGCGTCCACCCTCGATCCGGTCATCGTGCAGGACTACCGTCCCTTCGTACTCACGGGGCAAGGTGAGCCAGAGCGCCTGCGAGGGGCCGGGGTGTCCCGGGGCTTCATACGGGGCCTGGGGGTGGCGCCGGCGCTGGGACGCGCCTTCACACCGGACGAGCATCGGGTCGGAGAGGCTGCCGGCGTAGTGCTCGTGAGTTGGTCACTGTGGCAGCGACACTGGGCGGGACGCCGGACCATCCTGGGAACCACCCTGGTTCTCAACGGAAGCCCCCGGGCCGTGGTGGGCGTCATGCCCAGGGGTTTCCATTTCCCCTACGAGGCCGACGTCTGGGTGCCCCTGGACTACGATCCCTCGCGCGCCGCTCCGCACTACCTGCTCGTCTTCGGACGGATCGCGCCCGGCCAGACACCCGGCGACGTCCAGCGCGAGATGGACCGGATCTCGACCCGGCTGCGTGCGGCGGCACCCGAAGCGAACCGCGGGGTGACGCTCCGCGCCATGCCCCTCCGGGACAACCTGGTGCGTGGCTACGACCGGACGTCGCTGGCGCTCCTGTCGGTGGTGGGCTTTCTTCTCCTGGTGGGAGCGGTGAACGTGGCCGGCCTGGGGCTCGCCGAGGCGCGGGCCCGGGCCCGGGAGATGGCGGTCCGGTCGGCGCTGGGCGCCACGCGCCACGCCCAGATGGCGCAGCTGCTGGCGGAGGCCGCCACGTTGTCTGCGCTGGGGGGAGCCGTGGGCGTGGTTCTGGCCGTTCTCCTCCGGCCCCTCCTCTCCCTGCTGGTGCCACCGGTCATGAGCGTGGAGCTGGCCCAGGACGACATCGTGTTCGACCACCGTGTGCTGGCCTTCGCGGTGGGCGCCTCGGTGGTGGCCGCGCTCGTGGCCGGTGTCCTCCCGGCGATGCGCGCCGCCGTGCGGGACCCGGCGGGCACGCTTCGGGCCGGTGGTTGGGTAGGTCGGGGAGGGCGAGCGGGATCCGGCCTCCTTCTGGTCGGGGTGGAGTTGGCTCTGGCCATGGTTCTCCTCACCGGCGCCAGCTCGGTGACGGCAGCCTTCGTGCGCGATCGGCTTCGTCCCCTGGGGTACCGCGCAGACCGGGTCCTCACGCTGCGGGCGTCGCTCCCCGAGGACCGGTACGCCGGGGAGGAGCGGCGTACGACCGTCGTGGAGGCCATCCGACGTCGTATCGAGGCGCTTCCGGGCGTCGCTGCCGCAGGCGTCCAGACCGGCAATCCCGCTCGGGGCGGTTGGGTGGAGCGGGCAACGAGGCCGGACCGGCCCGGGTCCGACGGTGCGGTTCCGACGTACGTGCGGCTGGCCACGCCCGGCGCGCTCGAGAGTCTGGGCGTGCCGTTGCTGGCCGGTCGGATGTTGGATGCGCGGGACGAAGAGGGTGCGCCCGCCGTTGTGGTATCCCGGAGTCTGGCGCGTCGGCTCTGGGGTGACGCGCGGGACGGGCTGGGGCGTCGTCTGCTCCTGCCCGCGGCTCCGGCCGACACCACGGAGTGGACGGTGGTGGGTGTCTGCGGAGACGTGCGAGAGGAGGGTGACGTCAATGCGGCACTCTATCTGCCGTACGCGCGGCACCGGGGCCGGCTGCCCGCTCAGGAGATCGATATCTTCGTGCGGGTGGCGTCGGGGAGCCCTGGAGCCGCCGCGCCGTCCGTCAGGGCAGCGGTACACGAGGTCGATGCGGACCTGGCCCTCTACGGCGTCCGGCCCCAGGCGGAGGTGCGTACTGCCGCCCAGGCCCTGGACAGGGCCGGAGCGACTCTGGCGGCGGGCCTGGTCGCGTTCGGGCTTCTCCTCTGCGCCATCGGCGTGTTCGGAGTCGCCTCCAACGTCGCTGCCCGGATGAGACCGGCCCTGGGCGTCCGGAAGGCCCTCGGCGCCCATGCCATCGCCTTGATGAAAGCAGGTATGGCGCCTACGATGCGTGCCGTCGGAGGTGGCATCGCGGCGGGAGTCGTGGCAGCGTGGCTGGCCAACCGCGCACTGGCCGCTCACGTGACGGGGCTCCAGAGGCCCGATCCCTGGCTCTACGGAACCGTCGCGATTGTTCTGGGCGCCGTGGCGCTGGCCTCGGCCTTGGGGCCTCTTGTCCGAGCTGCATCGGTGGACCCGGTCCGCGTGTTGAGGGACGACTGACCCGCCACTCGGCGAAGCTCCTGCGGTGCAGGGTGCACGTCCCGGCGTGAGCACCCGGAAGGGACGTGGGAGACCGCGGGGAAAGCCTGACGGTCCGCGGCTCGCGGAGCCATCAGCGGCGATCGGGGACGCGGCGGCTCCGCGCCCGGGGCTCAGTGGATGGAGTCCAGGGCAGCGGCCTGCTCGTTGAGCTTGTCCACGGCGCGTTGGGCGTCCCCGATCTTGGACGCACCGGGCAGCGGCATCGTCGAAACGATGGAGTCCTTCTGCCGTCGCGTCAGGGTGTCGCGGTCGACGGTCTGAGCCGGCTTCTTCGGAGCGCCGCTCCCGCATGCCCCAACGGTCAATGCGGCAGCCATCGTCAGGATGATGCGCTTCACGTAAGCCTCCGGCGTCTGTCAGTGATCGGGTTCACGTCGGCTGAAGAGGATCTCCACCCCTCTCCCACTCTTGCCCCGGCCCATGGAGGGCGCAAGTTCGCATATAGCGCCCGTCGGCCGGGCGGGCCCTTCTGACGGGACGACACCTCGATCACAGGTGAGCCTTTGAGAGCCAGGACCTCCCCACCCCCTCTGTCCAGGGCGCACCGGGCGCGCCGATCGGGCCCGGGGGTCCTGCTCGTCGCGCTCCTGGGCACCGGATGCGGCACCACGGTCGGTCCCACCGTCACGGTGGATCCGTGCACCGAGGGACCGGTTCCGATCACGTTGGGGGAGAGCGTCTCCGGCGCGTTGGACGCCGCGACGGATTGTTTCGAGCAGGACGGAAGACTGGGGGATCGATACCAGCTTACGCTCACGGCCCCGACGCTCTTCAACGTGACGCTCGCGACGGTCGGGTATCTCCCGTTCGTGCCCACCTACCTCGGTGAGGATCAGATCTCCGGATGGGCGAGCGACTCCGCGTACTCCCTCACGCGGGAGCATGACTACCCGCCGGG
>JASFRY010000410.1:0-4713 GCA_050114675.1 Gemmatimonadota bacterium
GGCGGAGGCGCTAGGGAAGCTTGTCGTAGGGACGAAGACGCCGGCTCGACGGCGGTGGCGATCCGCAGCGAGCCGGACCCAGGAGCACCCGAGGCCCATCGGGTGTATGGGGGGCGGACCTCTGCCCCCGACGACCGTATGCACCGCTCAATCCGCACCCTGCTCTCCCGCTCGCTCTGGACCGCCCTCGCCGGCCTCCTTCTCTCCCCCATCCTGGGCACGGGAGACCTCCAGGCCCAGCGTCGGGAGATCCGGGGCAAGCACCTGCCCGAGGAGGTCCGTGACCTCCCCCTGGTGGTTCTTGCCCCCCGAGACGGTGGTGCACCCCTCATGGCGCTGGTCATGAGCGGCGACGGCAACTGGGCGCACTTCGTCTCCGAGTTGGCCGATTCGTTGGTGGACCGGGGCATCCCCGTGGTGGGTCTGGAGTCCAGGGCGTGGCTGTCCCATCCCCGGACCCCCGAGGAGCTGACCCGGGACATGACCCGGGTGCTCCGGCTCTACCTGCAGCGCTGGCACGCGGAGCAGATCCTGGTCGTGGGCTACTCGAGGGGCGCGGATTTCGCGCCCTTCCTGGTCAACCGCCTTCCCGAGGACCTGCGCCGGCGGGTGCGCGCGGTGGGACTCTTCAGCCCCTCCAAGATGGCGAGCTTCGAGTTCCACCTGGTGGACCTGGTGCGCTACCAGCACCGGAACACCGACGTGCCTACCCTCCCCGAGCTGGAGAAGCTGCCCGATGTTCCGGTGGTGTGCGTCTATGGCACGAAGGACAAGGACACCCTCTGTCCCCTGATTCCCCGGGGGCTCACGGAAGTCGTAGCGCTGGATGCCGGACATCGCCTCCACAGAGCGGGCGACATGGCCGACCTCCTGCTGGACCGGGTCGGCGACCTGGACAAGGCGCCGTAGAGGCTCGGGGCGCCCTCCTCCCCGGGGTCGGTGGCCGCCTTCTGCCCTACGGCCTCAGCGCGCCCACCCCGTCCACCCGGGTCCCCTCACCACCCTGCCTCCCATGGCCCCCGTGGGTTCGCCGTCGGACAGGACCCGCACACCGTTGACGAAGACGTGGCGCATCCCCGTGGCGTACTGGTGGGGCTCCTCGTAGGTGGCGTGGTCGGCGATGGTGGCCGGATCGAATACGACCACGTCGGCAAAGTAGCCGGGCTCCAGGTGCCCGCGGCGGTGGAGCCGGAGATTCTCCGACGGGAGGGCGGCGAGCTTGCGCACCGCCTCCTCCAGCGTCAGGACGCCTTCGTCGCGGACGTAGGTCCCCAGCACCCGGGCGAAGTTGCCGTAGGCCCGGGGGTGGGGGTTGGAGAGGGTGTAGGGTTCGCGCGTGGCCAGCGCCCCGGCATCCGACCCGAAGCTGACCCAGGGAAGGGGGATCTGCTTCCGCACGTTCTCCTCGCTCATGAGGAAGTAGATGGTCCCCACGCGGCTGCCGTCCTTGACCACCAGGTCCATGGCGGTCTCGGGCCACGGTGTGCCATAGATGCGCGACACCTCGGCCAGCGTCTTTCCCGTGAGGTACTTCAGGGAGTCGGCCCGGAAGCCCACGAGGAGGATGCGGTCGGGCGAGCCCGTGGCCAGGCCCAGGTTCTCCCAGTCGTCGGTGAGCGTGGTCATCTCCCGGGCGACCCGGGCGCGCACGGCCTGGTCCCGGAGCCGCCTGGCCCACTCGTCGTACCCCCCTTCCTGCACCCAGGGGGGCATGGAGGCGTCGAGACCGGTGGCCCCGGCCGTGTAGGTGTACATGTCCGCCGTGACGCGCACCCCCCGGGCCCGGGCTTCCTCGACCTTGCGGATGACCTCGTCCATCTTGCCCCAATTGGGCTGGCCGGCCGCCTTGAGGTGGTAGATCTCGGCAGGAGCACCCGACGCCTCGGCGATATGGATGAGCTCATCCACCGACTCCAGGAGGCGATTTCCCTCGGAGCGCATGTGGCTGATGTACATACCGCCGTCTTCGGCCGCCGCTTGCATGAGGGCCACCAGCTCGTCGGTGCCGGCGTAGAAGGCGGGCGCGTAGATGAGGGAGGAACCCACCCCCAACGCCCCCTCCCGCATGCCCTCGCGCACCAGGTCCTGCATGCGGGCCAGCTCCCCGGGCGTGGGCGATCGGTCCTCGTAGCCCAGCTCGTGGATTCGGACGGTGGTGGCACCGACGAACGAAGCGACGTTCACCGCCACCCCCCTGGACTCCAGGGTCTCGAGGTACTCGCCCAGCGTGGTCCAGGACACGTCGAACTTGATGTCGCCCTGAAAGCGCAGCATGTCCGCCTTCATCGTGTCCGTGAGGGGACCCATGGACTCGCCCTCGCCGAACACCTCCAGGGTGACGCCCTGGCGGATGTCGCTTTGGGCCGTTCCGTCCTCGATGAGGGATTCGGTGGCCCACGACAGCATGTTGACGAAGCCCGGCGCCACGGCCAGGCCCGAAACGTCCAGCTCCGTGGCGCCACTCAGGGCGCCCACGTCACCCACGGCGACGATGGAGTCGCCCCGGATCGCCACGTCGCCGACATAGCCCGACGCGCCCGACCCGTCATAGATGGTTCCCCCGCGGAGGACCACGTCCACATCGGGGCCGGGAGAGCAGGCAGAGGCAAGAAGAGTGGCGGTGCAGGCCAGGGCGGCGCACGCGTATGAGGCGAGGGAGCGCACGGGGACCTCCGGAGGATGTGGGTGCGTGCGCTCACATGACGGGGGCGCCTCGGCGAAGTCAAGGCACCGCCCGCACCCCGTCGCTCTTGACGCCACCGATCCCGGAGATCGTATTGGACGCATCCTCCTGCCCCGGGTCCGTCGGGGCCCGCAGGTTTCCTCCGGCAGGAGCACACCATGGGCACGGTACATCCGCACGCCGCCCGCCATCTTTCCCAGGCTGCCCTTCTCGTCGTCCCCCTGGCCCTGGCCGCTTGCACGGCCAGCCCCTCCGGCCAAGCCCCAGATCTGAGCGTGGCCCAGGAGGAGGTCCGGGCGGCCAGCGAGAGCCTCATCAACGCCGAATCGGGCAAGGACATGGACGCCGCCATGGCGTTCTACGCGGACAATGCCATCGTCCAGCCCCCTGATGCGCCACAGGTCGAAGGTGCCGAAGCGATCCGTGGCGTCTACGACCAGATCTTCAACGAGATGCCGATCTCGGAGCTGGGCAGCACCTCCACCGCCATCCATGTCTCGGCGGACGGGACCCTGGCATGGGAGTATGGCGTGAACCGGGTCGTCCTCGACACACCCGAAGGACCCAACACGGACATGGGCAAGTACCTGGCCGTGTGGGCCAAGCAGGACGGATCGTGGAAGGTGGTGGCGCTCGCGTTCAGCAGTGACGCGCCGCCTCCGCCCTCGACTGAATCGAACTGACCCGGCGCGACACCGGCGCCGGCCCCATCCGGATTCAGGGGCCGGCGCCTTCGGCTCCGCCTACTCCAGGACGTGGATGTTGCGCGCGGCGCACATGTCCTTGAGGATCTTCGGCCACACCGTCACCGACACCTCGCCCAGGTGCGCCTTCTTGAGGAGCGCCATGTAGGTGCGGGACTGGCCGATGCCGCCACCCACGCTCAGCGGCAACTCGCCGCTGACGATGCCCTGATGGTAGGGGAAGCGCAGGAAGTCGGTCTGGCCCGACATCTCGAGCTGCTGCTTCAGGGACTCGGCGTCCACCCGGATCCCCATGGAGCTGAGCTCGTGGCGCCGCCCCGTCACCGGGTTCCACACCAGGATGTCGCCGTTGAGCCCGTGCATGGGCCGGCCGTCCTTCGACGTTGTCTCGGTGACCCAGTCGTCGTAGTCGGCGGCACGCATCTCATGGGGATAGCCGTCGGCCAGAGGCCACCCGATGCCGTAGATGAAGATCCCCGGATACTCCTGGAGGATCATCGTCTCCCGGGCCTTGCGCGGAAGGTCGGGGTAGCGCTCCAGGATCTCCTCGGCATGGAGGAACGTCAGCTCCTCGGGAAGATCGGGATAGCGGTCGGTATGGAGCGCCGGGAACTGCTCCATGACGTGGACCTCGGCCCCCTTGATGACCTTCCAGATACGCTTCACGACGTCGGTGAGGAAATCCAGGTTGCGGTCCTCGGCCGTGATGACGCGCTCCCAGTCCCACTGGTCCACGTAGGCGCTGTGGTCGTGGTCCAGGAAGTAGTCCTTCCGCACGGCCCTCATGTCGGTCACGATCCCCTGTCCCGGCTCCATGCCGAACTGCTGGAGGGCCACGCGCTTCCACTTGGTGGCAGCCTGGACGACCTGGGCGTCGATGGGGTTCTTGCCGTGGTCGTTGGAGATGTGGAACTGGACCGGCGTCCGGGAGCCGTCCCGGTCCAGGAAGTCGTTCACGCCGCTCTCGGCGTCGACGATGAGGGGGACCTGGACCCGCATGAGCCCCAGCTCCCTGCACAGCCCCTCCTCGATGTAGTCCTTCGCGGCGTAGAGCGCCTCCTGGGTCTCCCGGCGATCGAGGAGGGAGGTGTAGTCGGTGGGGAGGACCTTCTCGAGATCGGCGTAGTCACCGATGCCTGGCCCGGCCAGGTCCGCTTTCTTGTCGTGCATGACGATCCGTCCTTGCAGGGGAGCCCGAGGCGGGGCAGGACGGAGCAGAGGAGGACCCCGGGAAGATATCTGAGTTTGGTGCGCCGGAGGGGTGGGTTCAAGGGGGGGCGGTCGACCCGGAAGCGCTTCCTACCCCAGCGCCTCGAACACCCCGGT
>JASFRY010000411.1:0-4706 GCA_050114675.1 Gemmatimonadota bacterium
TCCGGCATCCGAGGGCGCGCACGGTCCGGCGGCCGAGCGGGCCGCCGAGGCGGCAGACACCATCCTGCGTCCCGGCCTGGACCGCCCACCCGGCTCGGTGGCCAGCGGGCTCACGGCGGCGCCCGACGCTCCGGCGGTGTACCTGGGGCTGAGGCGCGTACCGGTGGAGCCGGGTGGCGTGCTCCGGCTCGTGCTTCCTCCGCTCCTGCCCGGCGAGCCCGTGGGCAGCCGGTGGACCGACCGCCTGGCCCGCAGCGAGTCCCCCGACTCCCTCCTGGCCGGACTCCTGCGCACCCGGGTGAGCGAGTGGGGCCGGGTGAGCGCCGACAGCGTCCTCTTCCTGCCGCCCCCCGCGCCGCGACCCGCCCCCTCCGGTCGGCCGGCTGCGCCCGCAGAAGGGGAGCTGCCGCGCTTCGTCACCGAGTTCAGCGATCTGGCGCTCCAGGTGCGCAGCCGCATGGAGCTGGGCGGCGACTGGTCCCGCTACCAGCCCTGCGACCAGCAGTTCAAGGTGAGCTGCAACCCCAACATCATCCCGCAGCTCAGCCCCGACGTCCAGTTCGGAGTGAAGGTCAACGGCTCCATCCTGGACCGGGTCCAGGTGGACGTGGACTTCGACCAGTCCCGGGAGTTCGACGCCGCCAACCGCATCAACATCTTCTATGCGGGTGGCGACGACGACATCCTGCGCCGCCTCGAGGTGGGCGACGTGACGTTCAACCTGCCGACGTCGCGTTTCCTGACCCAGGGCATCCCGGCGGGGAACTTCGGCTTCCAGGCCGAGGGCCAGCTCGGCCCGCTGGACTTCCAGACCGTGTGGGCCCAGCAGCGGGGCGACCTCAACTCCCGGGAGTTCCACCTCACCGGCCTGGGCGAGCAGCGGGCCTTCGTCCAGGAGGACACGCTGGTCCTGGACGACGCCGACTACGCCCGGGGACAGTTCTTCTTCCTGGTGGATCCCGGGCGCATCGACCGCTACCCCTACATCGACGCCCTGGCCCTCGATCCCGGCTCCGCGCCCCCCGACGTGGCCCCGGGTCCCGGCGCCATCCAGCTCTACCGCTTCGAGGACGATCCCATCCAGCGCCAGCAGGTTCAGGGCTTCATCCAGGCCAACGCAAGGGCCGATGGCCCCGGCGGCGAGGTGCTGGAGTCGGGGTGGTTCCGCCAGCTCCAGCCCGGCGTCGACTACTACGTGCACCCGTCGGGGCTGTGGATCGCCCTGCGCACGCCGCTGCGCCGGGAGGAGATGCTCGCCGTGACGTACATCACGGCGGCGGGGGACACCGTGGGCGACTACAACCCGGAGCGTATCTACAACGCCGGAGGCCGGCCCACGCTCAGACTCCTCAAGGCGTCGGGGGCCAACCACCAGCCCGGGCGCCCAACGTGGGACCAGGAGATGCACCAGGTCTACCGGGTGTCGGGCTCGCGGGACGTGGAGCCGAGCTCGGTGAAGCTGACCATCTCCCTGGGGGAGCTCTCGGCGGGCCGGACCTTCAAGCGCGCCCCCAGCGGCGACGACATCACCTTCCTCCGCCTCTTCGGGCTGGACGAGGATTCTCCCATCGACGAGCTGGATCCGGCCTTCATCTTCTCGCCGGGGGAGGACTCCTTCCAGGACCAGCCGCCGGTGCAGGGGACCTTCATCGTCTTCCCGGCCCTCCGGCCCTTCGCCGCTCCTCCGCCGGTCCCGGCGCTGGGCCTCACCGCCGAGGAGACGGGCCGGATCCTGGGTGACGACGCCAACCACCGCATCTACGAGGAGGAGGACCCCTACGAGCGCGACAACGCGGGTCTCTTCCGCCTGAGCATGTCGTACCGGATCCGGAGCGAGGGCGTCATATCCTCCTTCTCCCTGGGCGCCGTGGGGATCCGCGACGGGAGCGAGCGCATCTACCTGGGCGACCGGCTCCTCGTGCCCGACGTGGACTACGTCATCGACTACGACGTGGGCCAGGTCAATCTGCTGGAGCCCGAGCAGCTCTTTGCCTCGAACCCCGACGCCTCCGTCCGGGCCACCTGGGAGCAGCGCTCCCTCTTCCAGGTGTCGCCCACCCAGGTGTTCGGGCTCCACACCCACGCCGCCCTGGGCCGGTCCGCCGGCATCGACCTCCTCACCCTTTACCAGTCGGAGCGCACGGTGGTGACGCGACCCACCCTGGGCACCGAGCCCGGCGCGGCCCTCATGGGTGGCGTGAGCGGCGACGCATCCACGGGGATGGCGTGGTTCGACCGCTTCCTGGACCGGATCCCCGGGCTCCGTCTGGACGGACGCAGCACCGTGTCGGTGAATGGGGAGATGGCGGTGTCCCTCCCCAACCCCAACACCCGCGGCAACGTCTTCGTGGACGACTTCGACGCCGCCGCGGAGCTCCCCGTGTCCCTCCTGTCCTCCGACTGGTTCCTGGGGAGCGCACCTCTGTCCCGGACCGGCGCCGACGCGGTGCTTCCGCCGCTGCTGGACGTGGCGTCGTCGACGCCGCTGGTGTGGCAGCACTCGTGGATCCTGGAGTCCCTGGGCGATTCGGTGGGCGTCCACGAGGGGTACTTCCCCCGCCAGGACATCGACAACCAGATCAAGGTGACGGGCTCGGAGATCCGGGAGCCCGGCCTTCTCCTCTCGTTCGGCTCGCCCCGCCTCGACCGTCCGTCGTGGCGCTCCTTCACCACGTCGCTCTCGGCGACGGGCCTGGACCTCACCAAGACCGACTTCCTGGAGTTCTACGCCGCCGGGGGCCGGGACCTCACGCTGGTGGTGGACCTGGGCACGGTGAGCGAGGACGCCTTCTTCGTGGACTCCCTGGGAAACACCTCGGGCATCCGCGCGTCGGACGGAAGGGCGTGGGGGCTGGACATCCTGGACCAGGAGGCGGATCCGCGGCGGGGGGAGATCTGGAGCAGCGAGGCCGACGCCCGGGGTGTATGGGACGAGACGTGCCTGGCCCAGCCCGGCCAGATCTACCGGCCGGGCGACCCCCGGGCCATCTGCACCCGGGGCAACGGACGCAGGGACTCGGAGGACCTGGACGGCAACGGCAACCTGAGCATCTCGGAGCGGCACCTGCGCTACGTCATCCACCTGGATGGCCAGTCTCCCTTCCTGGCCCGGACCCGGGCCGAGACGGGCACCGACTTCCAGCTCTACCGAATCCCCATCCGCGGGCCCGACGCCGTGGACGTAGGAGGCACCATCACCGACGCCGACCTCCGGGCCGTGAAGGACCTGCGCATCACCGTGGCCGGTGCCCGGAGCGAGCAGCTCGAGATCGCCCGCATGCGCCTCGTGGGATCGCGGTGGATCAAGCGGGCGGGCGACGGCATCCTGGCGGGGATGGGTGGCGACACCCTGGCCGGGATGGGCCGCGTCGAGGTCTCTACCGTCTCCAAGGTCACCGAGGGCGACCTCTACAGCTCACCCCCCGGCGTCCTGGAGGAGCTGGCCAACCCCACCTCGGCCTTCGCCGGCCAGGGCATCGAGTTCAACGAGAAGTCCCTGGGCCTCAAGTTCGACGCCGTACCGGCGGGCGGGCGCGCCGAGGTCTACCATCGCTTTCCCCAGCGTCCCCGGAACTTCCTGAACTACCGCCAGGCTCGGCTGTGGGTGGTGCCCCGCTCCGGCGACTTCGGGAAGGACCGTCCCCACTGGTTCTTCTTCAAAGTGGGGACCGACGCCGACAACTACTACCTGTACCGCATCCGCCTCAACCCGCCTGCGAGTCCTTCGGGTGTGACGCAGTCGGACTGGCTTCCCGAGGTGGTGGTGGACTTTCCCGAGTGGTTCGACCTCCGGCAGCGGGCCGAGGAGGAGCTCCTCGTCCGTCCGCCGGGCCCGGGAGATCCACCGGTGACGGTCTGGTCCGCGGACTCGACCTATGCGGTCGTCCTCCAGGACCGGGGGCGGGCTCCGGACCTGGCCCACGTCCGGGAGCTCTCCATGGGCGTGCTCAACGAGGGGGACGCGCCCCTCTCCGGCGAGGTGTGGATCGACGAGCTTCGCCTGGGGAGGCCGGTACGCGACGCCGGCCTGGCCACCTCCATGGAGGCGGTCCTGGACGGGGCGGGGGTCGTGACCGGCCGCCTCACCTACACGGACCGGGGCGCCCTCTTCCGCCAGCTCCGCGATGACCCCACCTATCAGACCGACCGTTCCCTGGCGCTCAATTCCACCCTGCGGCTGGACCGGTGGGCCCCGGTGGCGTGGGGGGTCGAGCTTCCCCTGACGTTCTCCATGGACCGCACGAGCCGCGATCCCACCTTCCTGGCCAACTCGGACGTGCGGGCCCAGGGGCTCCGGAACCTCCGTCCCACCGAGTCGAAGCGGACCCGGGTGGGCCTGTCGTTCCGGAAGAGCACCCACGCCGCCAACCCATGGGTGGGCTTCCTGGTGGACGGCCTGGACGCCCGGGTGTCGTACACGAAGAGCGACGCCTCCACGGTGACCACCGAGAGCGAGGTGAGCGGGCTCAACGCGGGCCTGGGGTGGACACGCCGGCCCGAGCGGCGGGAGTTCGCGCTCATCCCCGGCTTCGCCGAAGGTGCGGTGCGGGCGCTCCTGCCGGGATTCCTGGAGGAGCCACTGGTGGATGCCCGGGTCCGATGGACCCCGGAGCAGGTGTCGCTGGGGACCTCGTACGTGCGCCGGGACAGCCGCATCGTGCGTTACGAGCGCATCATCCAGCTCCCCGGCGACACGCTGTCGGTGG
>JASFRY010000412.1:0-4692 GCA_050114675.1 Gemmatimonadota bacterium
TGCGCGAGACCCTCTACCAGGACTTCGGGCTCCAGCGGAGCCGGGTGCTCCACGGCGCGGTGGCCGAGGCCATGGAGGCGTTCTGGGAACACGCCGCAGAGGAGCACGCCGACGAGCTCGCGTATCATTTTGCCCGGACCGGGACGGCCCAGCTCACTCCCAAGGCCGTTCGCTACCTCTCCGTGGCGGGAAGGGCGGCCCTGGAGCGTCACGCCGACCGGGAAGCCGCCGACTACCTCCGGGCCGCCGTCGACCGAGCCACGTCTCGGACCGCAGGGGGGGAAGATCGATCGGCCCTCCTGGGCCTCGTGCGCGACCTGGCGCGAGCCCACCAGCGCCTGGGCGAGTACGAGGCGGCGGCAGAGCTGTGGGCTTCCGCGGTCGAGCAGGTGGCCGACGCGACGTCGGAGCAGGCCGAGCTCCTGCGGATCCTGGGGCTGACCACCTTCTGGTGTGGCCGGCCGCAGGAGGCGCTGGGCCACCTGGAGCAGGGCCTGACGTCGGCTCGCGCTGCGGGTGACAGCGCCGTGGAAGTGCAAGTCCGACTGGCACGTAGCCACTGTTTACAGGAGTTGGGCAGGGGCACGGAGGCCCAGGCGGACGCCGAAGCGGCCCTCCCCCTGGCGGAAGCGCTGGGCAACGCGAACCTGGAGGGACGCGTCCATCGCTCCCTGGCCCTTCTCCACGTTTGGATCGGCCCCCCTGAAGCAGCCGAGCGGCACGCGCAGCGCGCCATCGAGCTGGCCAAGACGACCGGAGACCTCTCGGTGGAGTTCTGGGCCCGGTGGGGGCTGGCGGTGCTGTGGGGCATGACCGGCGACACGGCGCGCATGGCCAGGGGCATCGACGAAGCCACTGACCTTGCCGAGCGTCTGCGCTCTCCGGTGCTCCGGCTGTGGACCGCCGAGATGTCCATCGAGATGGCGTACGCCACGGGAGACTGGGACACCGGCGTAGCGCTGGGGGAACAGTCCATCGCCCTGGCCCGGAGCCTGAACCAGAACGCGCTCCTCGCCAGGCTCCTCGTGTGGACCTCCCTTTTCTACGTGGGGCGCGGCGACCTGGAGCGCTCGAAGGCACTGGTCGACGAGGCCTGCGCGATTTCGGGGATGGATCGAGACGGTCCCCTCGACGTCCACATGGTGGTGCCGGCCTACATCGGTCTCGCCCACTACCTGGTGGGGCTGGAGGAGTACGACGACGCCATCGAGGCGGCCCGAAAGGGGCTGGAGATTGCGGAAGGCACCGGCTACACGCTCTGGGTGGTCCACCGCCTCCTACCCATCCTCGCCGAGGCCTGCCTCTGGGCCGGCGAGATCGACGAGGCGGCGCGGGTGGGAAAGCAGATGAGGGAGACCGTCCAGGCCATGGACCACAAGCTCGGGCTGGCGTGGGCCGACGCCTGCGACGCACTGGTCCGCTGGAAGCGCGGCAATCCGAGGGAGGGCGCCGTAGCCATGCGCCGGGCCGCCGAAGCGCTGGAGGAGATCCCCATGGTTCCGTACGCCGCCCGGATCCGCCGCCAGCTGGCAGGGCGCCTGGCCGAGATCGGCGACAAGGAAGGCTCGGTCGGCGAGCTCAAGCGGGTGCACGATGTCTTCCTCCAGCTCGGGGCCGAGCAGGAGCTGAAGAAGACGCGCATCCAGTTCCGCGAGGTGGACCACCGTCCGCCCCCCCGGCCCGACCCCGAAGGCGTGGCGGGCCTCACCTCGCGGGAGCTGCAGATCGCACAGCTCGTGGCCAGGCGGATGTCCAACAAGGCCGTCGGCAAGGAGCTGGGCATCTCGGACCGGACGGTGAGCACGCACCTCTCCAACATCTTCAAGAAGTTGGGACTGGCGTCCCGCACCGAGTTGGGCGACTTCATCCGGGACCAGGGGCTCCTGGAAGGCTAGGGCCCGGAGCGGACGCAGGAGGTGCTCCTCCCCGACGCGGTGGGCCCCGGGTCGGTCCTCCTTGTCCCGACAGGATTCTCGAGAGCGCTACGCGATGCGCCCCAGCACGCCGTCGGCCAGGTGCCAGCGCTCCCCGGCGAGCACGGCGGCGTCTTCCTCGTCGTGGCTGACCAGCACGAGGGGCACCGCCCGCTCCCGGGCCCACGCCTTCACCATGGCGGTGAGCTGCGCCCGGAGGGGGCGGTCCAGCGCCGAGAACGGCTCGTCCAGAAGGAGGAGAGCCGGGCGGGACAGGAGCGCCCTCCCCAGCGCCACGCGCTGACGCTCGCCTCCCGAGAGGCGACGGGGCCGACGCCCCAGCAGGTGGGACACCTGGAGGACATCGGCGATCTCTTCCACCGCGGCCATGCCCGCGCCGGCGTACCCCAGGTTCTCCCGGACCGAAAGGTGGGGAAAGAGCAGCATGTCCTGGGGGACCCACCCCACCCTCCGCTCCCAGGGTGGGACCACCATGCCGCGCGCCTCGTCCTGCCAGACGGCACCGTCGACCTCCACCAGCCCGGTGCTCCTCCGGTGGACCCCGGCCAGGATTCTGAGCAGCGTGCTCTTGCCCGCCCCCGACGGCCCCACCACCGCCACCGAGGAGGCGCGGGTCTCCAGGACCAGTGACAGCGCACGACCGTCCAGAGGCACCCGCACGTCGACGCGGATTCCGCCCCAATCACTCGCCACCGTGGACCTCCAGCCTGCGCCGCTGCCTCCGGGACAGGGCCTCGTAGCCCAGGAGCGCACCCAGGGCCAGCACGACGCTGGCGCCGACCAGGCTCCAGGTGATCCCGCCGCCCGAGGGGGACTCGAGGAGGGTGTAGACCGCCAGGGCGATGGTGCGGGTACGTCCTTCCACGTTGCCGGCCAGCACCACCGTGGCGCCGAACTCCCCCAGGGCCCGGGCGAAGGCCAGGACGGCGCCGGCGGCGATCCCCGGAAGGGCCAGGGGGAGGGAGACCCGGACAAAGGTGCGCCGAGGCGGGACACCCAACGTCCAGGAGAGCTCCTCGTAGTGGGGATCCACCGCCTCGAACGCGTTCCTCACCGACAGCAGGTAGAGGGGAAGGCCCACCACCAGCGCGGCGACGGCGGCACCCAACAGCGTGAAGGGCACGGGGATGCCCAGGGACGAGAGCCACGCGCCCACCGGACTCTCGGACCCCAGGAGGCTGAGAAGGAGGAAGCCGGTGACCACCGGGGGCATGACCAGAGGCGCCAGGAAGAGGGTCGACACCAGGGTCTTTCCGGGAAACACGTGGCGCGCGAGAAGCCAACCTCCCGCCATGGCCAGGGGAAGGCCCGCCACCGTCGCCAGGAGCGCCACGATCAGGCTGATACGCACCGCGGACCACGGGTCCGGGAGGGCCCCCCGGGGAAGAGATGGCGGAGCCCGGGTCGGCGGCGGATCGACCACGAAGCCCGCGCCGCGGAAGATGGCGCGGGCCTCGGGCCCGGCAGCGAAAGACAGGAACGCCCGGGCCGCTTCGGGCCGGGGCGCCCGAGCCAGCACGGCGGCGGGATATCGAACGGGCGCGTGGGTGTCGGGAGCGAAGGTGAAGGCCACCGTCACCCGGGGCTGAGCCACGGCGTCGGTGCGGTACACGATGCCTGCGTCGGCTTCGCCGCGGGCGACCCACTCCAGCGTGCCGCGTACCGATCCTCCCCGCACCACCTTGTCGCGCACGCTGGACCACACGCCTGTGGCTTCCAGGGCCTCCTGGGCGTACCGGCCCGCAGGGACGTTCTCTCCGGCCAGCGCGAGGTGCGCCACGGATGCCAGGTCGGCGGGAGATGCCGGCGGCTGCCGGCCGCGGGGCACCACCGCCACCAGCTCGTTGCCCAGGAAGTCACGCACCTCGTTTGGACGGACGCCCCCGCGGGCCACCAGCCAGTCCATCCACGTCCGGTCCGCAGAGAAGAAGAGATCCGCGGAGGTGCTCTGGATGGCCTGGGGTGCCAGGCGCGACGTGGCGGCGAAGGAGAAGCGGACAGGTGCCCCGCCCCCCTCCTCCCACGCACGCGCGACGGCGGGAAGGACGTCGGTGAGGCTCGCCGCCGCCAGGACCAGGATCTCCGTCGGCTCTCGGAGCTGCGGCGCCTGGGCCGCCAACGGACGTACGCCGGCGGCAAGGAGCACGAGGAGCGCGCACCACGCCTGCGCGCCGAAGCGCGCCACGACCGGGATCCTGGGAACGTTGACCATGGTATGCGGCGGCAGGTTACCCCTCCCGTCCCCGAAGGTGCAACGCCTCGTGAGCGGGTTGCCGCCCGCACCCAGCGCCTGCCTTATTCACTCCATGCCTACGCCCGTGCCCAGCGCCCACGTCGTCGAAACCCCGGTGGAGGTCCGCAGCTACGAGCTCGACTCCTTCGGCCACGTGAACCACGCCGTCTTCCTGAACTATCTGGAGTACGCCCGCTTCGACGCCCTCCGGGTGGGCGGCTTCCCCCACGAGGAGCTGATGCGGCGGGGCTGGGGTGTCTACGTGGTGCGCATCGAGGTCGACTACCTCCGAGAAGCCCACCCGGGCCAGCGGCTCCTCGTGCGGACCTGGGCCGAGCGCTACAAGCGCTCCAGCGCGGTCCTGGCCCAGGAGATCGTGCGTGAGGACGATCCGCAGACGGCTGTCGTCCGGGCTCGGGTGACCGCCGTCTGGGTGGGCCCGAACGGCAAACCCATGCGGGTCCCCGAGGAGGTCCACCTTGCCCTCCCGGGCCCGTTCGCCACAACGTCCGGGGACCCTTGACG
>JASFRY010000413.1:0-4679 GCA_050114675.1 Gemmatimonadota bacterium
CTCGGCCAGCTCGGGAAGGGGCGAGGCGTCCGCCCCGGCGTCGGTGCCGACCTCCTCCAGGCGAGACTCGAAGTCCAGGAGCCGCTGCACGGCGTTCCGCGACGCGTCCAGCCCGTCCATGGTGAAGTTCAGCTCCCGTCGGTACTGGGCGCTGATGAGCTGATGACGGATGGAGGCCGGATCGTACCCCTTGTCCAGGAGCTCCCGGAGGGTGACGTAGTTGCCCAGGGACTTGGACATTTTCCGCCCCTCCACCAGCAGGTGCTTCACGTGGAGCCAGTAGCGGACGAAGGGCTTGCCGGTGGCGGCCTCGGACTGGGCGATCTCGTTCTCGTGGTGAGGAAAGACCAGGTCCTCCCCACCCAGGTGCATGTCCAGCGTCTCGCCCAGCTCGGTGACGCTCATCACGGAGCACTCCAGGTGCCACCCCGGACGGCCCCGGCCCCACGGCGCGTCCCACGCGGCCCCGGCCTTCTCGTCGGTCTCGGTGGCCGCCTTCCACAGGGCGAAGTCCCGGGCGTCCTCCTTCTCGTACTCGTCCTGGGCCACCCTGGCGCCGACCTTCAGGCTGGCCAGGTCGATGCCCTTGAGCTTCCCGTAGTCGGCGAACTTCCCGATGGAGAAGTAGACGGCGCCGTCCTCGGCCCGGTAGGCGTGCCCCGAGGCCAGGAGCCGCTCGACGAACTCCTTCATGGGACCCACGTACTCGGTGGCCCGGGGATAGGCGTCGGCGGCGCGCACGCCCAGCGTGCGAGCGTCGTCCAGGAACGCCTCACCGAAGCGGCGGGTGTACTCGCCCACGGTGACGCCTTCGCCCACTGCACGGTTGATGGTCTTGTCGTCCACGTCGGTGAGATTCATGACGAACCGCACGTCGTACCCGCTCCACTCCAGGTACCGGTGCACCAGGTCGTAGAAGAGGAACGAGCGGTAGTTGCCGATGTGGGCGTAGTCGTAGATGGTGGGCCCGCAGGCGTAGACGCGTGCCTTCCCCTCTTCCAGCGGTTGGAAGGGCTGCAGGGACCGGGAAAGCGTGTTGAAGACCTTGAGCGCCATGCAGAACCGGGGGTTGGATGGGGTCGTCAGGCCACCGACGCGATCTCCGCGCGGAGGGCCTCCAGGGCCGCCGCCGGATCGGCCGCCTGGCTCACGGGCCGCCCCACCACCAGGTAGTCGGCGCCCGCCTCCACGGCGGCCGTGGGTGTGGCTACCCGCTTCTGATCGCCCAGATCCGCGCCGGCCTGCCGGATCCCCGGGGTGACCACGAGGAAGTCCTCGCCCACGAGCCGGCGGATCCACCCGGCCTCCATGGCCGAGGCCACCACGCCGTCCAACTCCGAGTCCCGGGCCAGCTCGGCCAGGCGGGCGACCTCATCGCGTATGGACACGATCTCCCTCCCCCAGACGGCTTCGATGTCGGTCGCCGCCAGCGACGTCAGTACCGTGACCCCCAGGAGCCTCACCCGGCCCCCCGCCGCCTCGCGCGCGGCCTCCAGCATGGGTGCGCCGCCCGAGGCGTGAAGGGTGAGGAGATCCACGTCCAGGGCCGCGGCCGCACGGACCGCTCCCGCCACGGTGTTGGGAATGTCGTGCAGCTTGAGGTCCAGGAAGACGCGCTTGTCCCGGGCCCGCAGCTCTTCCACCATTGCCGGCCCCGTCCGGGTGTACAGCTCGAGCCCCACCTTGTAGAACGTGCCCGAGTCGTCCAGGGCTTCCACCAGCCCCAGCGCCTCCTCTCTCGTGGGAAAGTCAAGGGCCACGATGATCTCTGCCATCAGACCTCCATTGCGGCCACGGGGGGTGGCGTGACCAGGTCAGCCCAGCGCCCCACGCCGGACGCACGCCGGCGCTGGAGCCCATGGACGATGCGTTCGGCGGTCCGGGGGTCGGCGAAGGATGCGGTGCCAACCTCCACCAGGGAGGCGCCGGCCCGTGCATAGGCCACGGCGTCGGCGGCTCGGGCGACCCCACCCACTCCCACCAGGGGGATGTGCGTGGAACCCCGCGCCCTGCGCACGGCCAGAAGGCCCACGGGGCGGAGCGCAGGCCCGCTCATGCCGCCGGGCCCAGCGCCCAGCTCCGGGACGCCTCCCGGCCGGAGCAGGATTCCAGGCAGGGTGTTCACCAGGGTGAGGCCGTCGGCCCCGGCGTCGGTGGCGACGCGCACGGTGTCCTCCAGGGAAGGGTCGTTGGGCGCCAGCTTGGCGAGAAGAGGGCGCCCGGTGCGCTCCCTGCAGGCCGATACGATGGTGGCCACGGCCTCCGGGTCCAGAGCGAAGGCAAGACCGCCCCGCTTCCTGTCGTTGGGGCAGGACAGGTTGATCTCGAAGCCCAGGAAGCCCTCCTCGGCGTCCAGCCCCTCCACCAGGGCCGGGTAGTCCTCCGGCCGGTGCCCGGCGAGGCTGACGAAGACCCGCGCCCGGTGAACGTGCTCGCGGATCCAGGGGAGCTTCTCCCGCCGCGTTCCCTCCAGCCCGGGGTTGGCCAGCCCGATGGAGTTGAGCATGCCACCGCTGAACTCCGCGACCCGGGGGGAGGGGTTTCCGCTCCGGGGCTCCCGCGTCACCGACTTGGTGACGAAGCCGCCCAGGGCATCCAGGTCCACGACGTCGGACAGCTCCTGGCCGAAGCCACACGTGCCCGCCGCCAGGAGCACGGGATTCTGGAAGGTGGCTCCGAAGAGCTCGGTCTCGAGTCTCAACGCGTCCTCATTTCCTGGAGACGGCGGGCAAGCTCCTCTTCCAGGGGCTCCAGCCCCGGCGCGGGCTCGCCCCTGGCGGCCAGAACGTAAGGGCTGTCGGCCCGTCCCTCCAGCCGCCCCCGCAACCACGCCCGGGTTCCCTCGTCGGTGGTGACGGTAAGGGCGGCAAGAAGGGCCTTCGCGGCCCACGGGCTTTCCGGCGTCTCGTCGACGTAGGCGAGAAAGAGGCCCCGGGCCAGAGTGGGTGATCCCAACTCGTCCCGGGCCGTTTCCGCCGCGGCGAAGAGGGCCAGGGGCTCGCTCAGTCCCTGCTCCGCCAGCTCCGAGGTTGTCCGGACCGATGCAAGGAGGCTCGACGCGGCCGGGTCGTCCTCGGCGGGAAGGAGGACGGGCAGCACGTCCCGGAGATCCGAGAGGTCCCCCGCCCGCGCGAGCTGCCAGCGCGCCATCTCGACCCTGGCCCGCACCGCGGCGTCGCCGAAGCCGTCGGCGACGTCCGTCACCTCGGTGCGGGCGGCTGCCGTATCGCCCGCCTGACGGAAGAGCCCCGCCCGGACGAGGCGGATGCGACCACGGGCATCGTACCGCCACGCCGCCGTGTCGGCGCCCGCCAGCAGTGAAACGGCCTCGTCGGGTCCCCAGAGCTCTGCCGCGTGCTCCACGAGGGTGGTCACCGAATCCACGCGCTGCCCAGCCTCAGGGTACGTCAGGAGGCGCGCGAACCCCTCGCGGACCCGGGCCAGGTTCTCGTACCGCTCGCCCCACGCCACCCGGTCCAGGGCCGCCAGGGTCCGCATGGTCCGAGCCTGGCGCGCCGCCTGGTCCAGATCCCACCACCCGGCATCCTGCTCGCCATCGGCCAGCAGGGCCCGTCCGCGCCAGAGGTGCCCCTCCGCCGCAACGGCTCCCGGGCGAAGCAGCTGGATGGCCTCGTTGAGGAGAGGGATCCCCCTTGCCCCGTCGCCGGCCTGGACGTAGGAGGCACCGAGGTAGAGCCGCGCTCCCTGGCGCACCTGCTCGTCACCGGCCAGAGCCTCTGCCCGCTGGAGCGCCGCCCGTCCGGCGCGCAGGTCGCCCATGCGCAGGTATGCGCGCCCCATGAGGAGGAGGGCATCGTCGGCCCACTCGCCGCGGGGCTCCATGCGGAAGCCCTTGGCCGCCTTGGCCACGACTTCGGCGTAGCGCGCCATGGCCAGCGAGTCCCGGCCGGCCACCGTCTCTTCCTCGCCCTCCCGGAAGAGATGCTCGGCGTTGTAGAGCGCGTTGTAGTACACGCAGCCGCCCAGCAGCGCCGCGACGCACGCGAGCGTCGCCGCGCGGGGGTTCATCTGCCTGCTCCCGCCCCGCTTCCCGAGCCCGGGGGATAACGCTCGAAGAACCGAATCACCGCCCGGGCCAACGCTCTTCCCGCCTTCCTCTGGAAGTCGCTCTGCCCCAGGAGCCGAGCTTCGTCCGGCTGGGACAGGTAGCCCAGCTCCACCAGGACCGACGGCATGAGGGCGTTGGTGAGGACGGCCAGGGGTGCCTGCTTCACCCCCCGGTTGGGGCCCGGGTGCACGCCCGCCATCTCGTCCTGGACCATCTCGGCCAGGAGCGCCGACCAGTGCTGGGTGTTGAGGTTGGTCAGCTCTTTGAGGATGAAGTCCAGGTCGCTCCCCGACGGACCGCTCTCGTCCACGCCCATGGGCGCGTTCTCGATGGCGGCGACCCGGCGCTCGTGCTCGGTGCGCGCCTCGGACAGGAAGTACGTCTCGAAGCCTCGCGGGGAGGACGAATTGAAGGAGTTGGCGTGGATGGAGACGAAGACGCCGGGGCGGTCGCCCTTCCACTTCGTGGCCTCGGCACCCCGGCTCCAGATCGGTGGGAAGGTGTCGTGGTCCCGGGTGAGATGGACCTCCAGGCCCGGCGTCCCCTTCAGGGCATCGGCCATGGCCAACGCCACCCCCAGCGCCACGTTCTTCTCGCGTATCCCCGACCG
>JASFRY010000414.1:0-4679 GCA_050114675.1 Gemmatimonadota bacterium
TGCCCCCGCGGCGCAGGCGGTACCGGGCTCCTCTACGATCCCGATCGGCTCAAGAAGCCCCTGATCCGCGTGGAGCGGAGAGGCAGCCAGGAGTTCCAGGAGGTGAGCTGGGACGCCGCCCTGAACGTGGTGGCCGAGAACTTCCTGAAGGTGAAGGAGGAGTTCGGGCCCGACGCCGTGGCGCTGTTCTCCCACGGGTACGGCGGAAGCTGGTTCCGGCACCTCTTCAAGGCGTGGGGCAGCCCCAACGTGGCGGCACCGTCGTATGCCCAGTGCCGGGGCCCCCGGGACGTGGGCTTCGACCTGACCTTCGGATCGGGCGTGGGCTCTCCCGAGCGCACCGACCTGCGCGAGAGCAAGTGCATCGTCCTCATCGGCTCGCATCTGGGCGAGAACATGCACAACACCCAGGTGCAGGACTTCACCCACGCGCTCCGCAACGACGCCGACCTCATCGTGCTGGACCCGCGCCACAGCGTGGCGGCCTCCAAGGCGACCCACTGGCTGCCCGTGAAGCCCGGCTCCGACCTGGCCATCCTGCTGGCGTGGATGAACGTCATCATCGGCGAGGAGCTGTACGACCGGGAGTACCTGGACCGCTACGCCTACGGGTTCGACCAGCTCAAGGAGCACGTGAAGGCGTACACCCCCGAATGGGCCTATCCCCGCACCGGCATCGAGCCCGACCTCATCCGCCACACGGCGCGGATGATGGGCGCCGCCCGGCCGGCCACGCTGGTCCACCCCGGGCGTCACACCACGTGGTACGGCAATGACACGCAGCGGTCGCGGGCCATCGCCATCGTCAACGCGCTCCTGGGCTCGTGGGGCCGCAAGGGCGGCTTCTACGTCCCCAGCTCCGTGGACATCCCCGCCTACGAGTATCCGCCCTTCGAGGACAAGGGCCTGACCCCCGCCGACAAGCCCAGCCCCTCGGCCTATCCCCTGGCGGACGAGGTCCTGGCGCAGGGGATCTGCGACGCGACGATCCCCACGGGCATCGGCAACCCGAAGATCCGGGCCTGGATGGTGTACGGTTCCAACCTCCCCCAGAGCCTACCCAACCCTCGGGAGACGTACAAAGCCATCCAGGCGCTGGACTTCCTGGTGAGCGTCGACATCCTCCCCACCGAGATCACGGGCTGGGCCGACGTGGTGCTCCCCGAGGCGACCTACCTGGAGCGGTGCGACGAGCCCTTCGCGCCGGCGTACCGCGAGCCGTACATCACGGTGCGCCAGGAGGTGGTGCCGCCCCTCTACGAGAGCAAGCCCGGGTGGTGGATCGCCCGGGAGCTGGGGATCAAGCTGGATCTGCCCAACTTCTTCCCCTGGAAGGACGCCATGGAGTACGCCGAGGCCCGCGTCAAGCCGCTGGGCTTCGACTGCGAGATGCTGCAGCGGGAAGGCGTCGTCATGGGCGAGCAGAAGCCCATCTACTTCGAGGAGGGCGCGGTCCCGGCGTTCTACACCGAGTCGGGCAAGATCGAGATCTTCTCCCAGAAGCTCGCCGAGGCGGGCTTCGACGCCATGCCCACCTGGCACGCCGACGACGTGGAGGATCCCCCTCCCGGCTATTACCGGCTGCTCTTCGGGCGCATGCCCATGCACACCTTCGGCCGCTCGACGAACAACGAGCTGCTTCTGGAGACCGGCCCGGAGAACGCGGTGTGGGTCAACGCCCAGGTGGCGAAGGACTGGGGCCTGAAGCACGGCCAGCAGATCCACCTCAAGAACCAGGACGGCGTCGTGTCCGACTTCTCGGCGCCCGTGAAGGTCACCGAGCGGATCCGCCCCGACTGCGTCTTCGTGGCCCACGGCTTCGGGCACGACTCGAAGAAGCTGAAGCGGGCCTACGGCAACGGGATCAACGACAGCCAGCTCGTCACCCGCTACAAGGTCGACCCCATCATGGGCGGCACGGGCATGAACGTGAACTTCGTCACCTTCGTCCGCCCCGACCAGGTGGCAGCGGAACAGCCGGCGACGCCCGAGACGGATAGCGCCGGCACCACCCGGACACCCGTGGATTCGGGCGTGACCGCCACAGATGCCGCCGGGGTGGCTGAGGAGGTGGCCCGATGAGCGCCGTGCGCTACGCCATGGCGGTGGACACCCATACGTGCGTCGGGTGCACCGCCTGCGTCATCTCCTGCAAGACCGAGAACGATCTCCCCGAGGGCTTCACCCGCAACTGGATCACCCAGGAGGCCCGGGGCACCTTCCCCGACCTGGACCTGACCATCCAGTCGGAGCGCTGCAACCACTGCGACGACGCGCCCTGCGTGGCCGCCTGTCCCACCGGCGCCTCCTACGTGGGGCCCGGGGGCATCGTCCTCATCGACAAGGACAAGTGCACCGGGTGCAAGGCGTGCATCGCGGCATGCCCCTACGGCGCGCGCTTCATCGATCCCCGCTCGGGCACCGCGGACAAGTGCACCTTCTGCGCCCACCGCATGGGCGACGAGGGCAGCGAGTACACGACGGCCTGCCAGGACACCTGTCCGACCCGGAGCATCTACTTCGGGGACATCAACGATCCCGACTCTGAGATCTCCCGGGTGCTGGCCACCCGCGAGTCCTACACGCTGCTGCCGGAAGCGGGAACGACGCCCCGGCACTACTACCTGAAGTGAGAGAGAGACCGTGGACGAGCTGACGACGACCCGAAGCAACGGCCTCATCGATCCCGGCCTCCATATCTGGCACGGCGAGGTGGCGGGCTACCTCTTCCTCGGCGGCGTGGTGGCCGGCGTAATGGTCCTCATGGGGCTGTCGCTCCTGGCCCGGAAGGACGAACGCCCCTCTCGCCACCTGGCGCTTCTGCCGTGGAGCGTGCCCATCCTCCTGTCGGTGGGCATGCTCTTCCTGTGGATGGACCTGGAGAATCGGTGGAACGCCTTCCGCTTCTACCTGGTGTTCCGGCCCAGATCGCCCATGTCGTGGGGCGCCTGGATCCTCCTGGCCGTCTATCCGTCCTCGCTGGCCCTGGCGTGGAAGACGACCCCGGCCGAGCTCAAGGGCAGCATCTTCCGCTGGGTGCACGCCCGCTGGAGCGGGGGTGCCACGGCGCTGTCCGCCGTCGACGACTGGATCGACGCCCACGTGTCGGCGGTGGCGATGGCCAACATCATCGCCGGCGCGGCCCTGGGCGTGTACACGGGGATGCTCCTGGGGACCATGGCGTCCCGTCCCCTCTGGAACTCGGCCATCCTGGGGCCCCTCTTCCTCACCTCCGGGCTCTCGACGGGCGCCGCCTACATGCTCCTCTACCGGCTGAACGACGGCGAGCGGGTGCTCCTGGCCCGGGCGGACATGGGCTTCATCCTGCTGGAGCTGGCCCTCATCGGCATCTGGCTGGTGGGGCTGGTCTCCGGCGGCGGCGCGCACCGCGACGCCGCGCACGTCCTGCTGGGCGGCCCCTTCACCACGGCCTTCTGGGTCCTGGTGGTGGCCTTCGGTCTGGTGGGGCCCTTCCTGGGCGAGTGGATGGAGCGCCGGGGCGGACACGTCCCCGGCCGCCTGGCCGCCGTCATGGTCCTGGGCGGCGGGCTCGCCCTCCGTTGGATCCTCGTCTACGCGGGACAGCACGTCGGCTGGGCCGGCGCCACCGCGGCACTCTTCTGAGGCACGCCGAATCGAGCCAAGGAACGACACGTGAATACCGAAGCGACGGAATCGAAGGCGAAGGGGCCCGGAACGGGTCCCAAGCCATACTGGAACCCCTACGTGGCGGGCGTCCTCCTGGGCCTCACACTCCTGGCGACCTTCATCATCGCCGGTGAGGGACTGGGCGCCAGCGCCTTCCCCAAGCGGGTCCTGGCCCTCGCAGGAACGGAGGTGGCGCCGGAGTGGACCGCGGACAACCCCTCTCTGCAGGGTTACGTGGCCGACGGCGCCAACCCCCTCCGCAACTGGCTGGTGGTGGAGGTGGTGGGCGTCTTCCTGGGTGGCTTCCTGGGTGCGGTGAGCGCCGGACGCTTCCGCTCCACCGTGGAGAAGGGCCCCCGGATCTCCACGCGGGGCCGCCTGGGCTACGCCCTGGGCGGTGGGGTGCTCATGGGCTTCGGCGCGGCGCTGGGCCGCGGGTGCACCTCGGGCCAGGCGCTGAGCGGCGGGGCCACCCTGGCCACGGGGAGCTGGGTCTTCATGCTCATGGTCTTCGCCGGCGGCTACGCCATGGCGTGGTTCGTGAGGAGGCAGTGGATATGACACACGCCATCTTCCCCCTCGTCTTCGGCGCCGAGGAGATGCGCCTCCTCACCGCCATCGTGCTGGGCTTCTTCTTCGGGCTCGCCCTGGAGCGCGGCGGCTTCGGCAACGCCCGCAAGCTGGCGGCCCAGTTCTACCTCTACGACATGACCGTCTTCAAGGTCATGTTCACCGCCATCCTGGTGGCCATGGTGGGGCTCTACACCCTGTCGGGCCTGGGCCTGGTGGACCTGTCGCGATTGTGGATCAACCCCACGTTCATGTGGTCGCAGCTGCTGGGTGGCTTCGTGCTGGGGATGGGCTTCATCATGAGCGGTCTCTGCCCCGGCACCTCCGTGGTGTCGGCGGCCTCGGGCCGGTGGGACGCCGTGGTGGCCATGGTGGGCATCTTCATCGGCACGGGCGTGTTCGCCCTGGCGGTGGCCTGGATCCCCGCGCTGGACGCGCTCTATCACGCCGGCTCCATGGAC
>JASFRY010000415.1:0-4668 GCA_050114675.1 Gemmatimonadota bacterium
GGTGGCAACCAGGCCCTCATGGAATGGGTCTTCCTCCTGGGCGGTCTGGAGCAGGACGAAGCCAACCTCTCCCTGGCCTGGCTCACGGGATACCGACTGCAGAACGGGGTCGAGCTGGGCGTGGGACCCAACGTGAGCCTGAACGTGAAGGACGAGAACACCACCGGCTCCATGGTGGTGGCGGCGGGCGCAACCATGCCCTTCGGGGACATCTACGTTCCCATGAACGTGGCCGTGGCGTTCGCCAAGGGCGGGCCGCGCATCACCACCCTGCTGGGCTGGATCGTGGGATGACGCTCCCGGGCGCGCGCGCTATACTGGCCTGAGTCGAACGCCGGCGTGGACCCGAGCCCTCTCCGGGTCCACGCCGGTCCCCTCGCCGATCCTTCGACCCCCGGAAGGCCGTCCCATGTTGAGCGCCCTCGTCGTCTCGCTCCTCATCCAGGTTCCCCCCACCCCATCCCTCGCTCCCGGCACCACGTACGACCCGCAGATCCCCACCGTGGAGCAGGTCACCGGCCATGCGGTCACCGAGGCCGTCACCCCGCCCGAGGGCGTCGTCGCCTACATGGAGGCGCTGGCCCAGGCGGCCCCGGACAGGACCCGGCTTCTCCGCACCGGGACGAGCTGGGAGGGCCGCGCCACCGTGATGCTGGTCATCGGCAGCCCGGAGCGCATGGCCCGCCTCGACGCCGTCAAGGCGGACCTGAGGCGCCTGGCCGACCCCCGGGGCCTGACCGACGAGGAGTCGGCCCGCCTGGTGCGGGAGCTCCCCGTGGTGACGGCCATGATCCACGGGGTCCACGGCAACGAGGTGAGCTCGAGCGGAGCGGCCATGGCCGAAGCGTACCACCTTCTGGCCGCCACCGGCGACCCCCAGGTGGACCGCATCCTGGCCGAATCCCTGATCCTCATCGACCCCATGCAGAACCCCGACGGCCGGGCGCGCTTTCTCTTCCAGAACACCATGGGCCGGGCGCGCTGGCCCGATCCCGACCCCCTGGCCGCGGAGCACGACGAGCCCTGGCCGGGCGGGAGGGTGAACCACTACCTCTTCGACCTGAACCGGGACTGGTTCGCCCAGACCCAGCCCGAGACCCGGGGACGGGTGCGGGCCCTCCTGGACTTCATGCCCCACGTGGTCTCGGACCTCCACGAGATGGGCGGGAACTCCACGTACTACTTCCCACCCAACGCCATCCCGGGAAACACGTGGACCACCGATGAGCAGAAGGCGCTGAACGATGTATTCGGCCAGGCCATGGCCGAGGCCTTCGACGCCAGGGGGTTCGCCTACTTCAACCGTGACACCTACGACGCCTTCTACCCGGGGTACGGGGTATCCTGGCCCATGGCCCAGGGCGCCATCGGAGCCACCTACGAGCAGGCATCGGCCCGGGGGATGGTCTACCGGCGATCCGACGGCAGCCTCCTCACGTACGGGGATGGGGTGCTGCATCACTTCACCGCCGCCCTCACCACCATGGACGCCGCCGCCCGGAACCGGGAGCGGGTCCTGCGCACCTTCCTGGACTTCCGCTCCGGCGCCGTAGCCATGGGCCGCTCGGGCGGGGCCCGGGAGTATGTGCTCCACTCCGACCACGACCCGGGAATGGCGGAGCGGATGGCGGAGACGCTGGTGGAGAACGGCATCGAGGTGGGCCGGGCCACGGCGCCGGTGCGGGTCGCCGGACGTACGCTGGAGGCCGAAGGGACCTTCGTCGTTCCCCTGGAACAGCCCACGTACCGGCTCATCCGCAATCTCCTCGACCCCCACACCCCCATGGACTCGGCGTTCGTGGCGCGCCAGATCCAGCGCCGCGCCAACCGGGAGCGCGACCAGATCTATGACGTGACGGCGTGGAGCCTCCCCCTCCTCTGGGACGTCGAGATGATCCCCGCCGCCCGACCGACGGGAGCCGAGACGGAGCCCGTGGCCGCGCCCACCGAGGCCGTGGAGCCCGGAACCGCCGAAGCCGGCGACGTGCCCGCGCTCGACCCCGCCCGGGTGGGCTACCTCCTGCCCTGGAGCACCAACACCGCGGCTGCCGTGGCCGAAGCCCTGCGGGAGGGGATCCACGTGCGCAGCGCCGGCGGGGACTTCACCCTCTCCGGCCGGCACTTCGGCGTGGGGACGGCCCTCGTGCGGACCTCGGAGAACGGACCCGACCTGGCCCGCCGCCTGGCGCAGGTCGCCGCCCGTCACCGGGCGGAGGTGATCCCGGTGGACGACTCCTATCTCCGGGAAGGCACCTCCCTCGGGAGCGGCCGGAACCGGGCGCTCCGGGAGCCCCGGGTGCTTCTGGTCTACGACGAGCCGGGCTCCACCTACTCGGTGGGCTGGGCCCGATACGTCCTGGAGCGGCGCTACGGCCAGCGCACCACCGCGGTGCGGGCCTCCACCCTGGGCCGCGCCGTCCTGTCGGATTACGACGTCATCGTGTTCCCCAGCGGCAACTACGCCGGCGTGGTGGGCGAGAGCCTGCGCCAGCGCCTCCAGGGGTGGATGAGGGACGGCGGCACCGTGATCACCATGGCCGAGTCCACGCGCTGGGCGGCGCGAACCGGCCTGCTGGCCACCACTGCCGAGCGTCGGGGTGGGCGGCCCGAGGGCACGCCTCCCGGGGCCAAGGGCGTGGCGGAGCAGCCCATCGACTACCTCGACGCCATCGCCCCGGCCGACGAGGAGCCCGAGCAGACACCGGGGGCCATCGTGAGGGTCATGCTCGATACCTCCCACTGGCTCGCAGCGGGTACCGACGGAGAGATCGGCGCCATGGTGGACGGCTCCCGGGTGTTCTCGCCCATCACCCTGGACCGGGGCACCAACGTGGGCCGCTACGCCGGCGTCGAGGACATGGTGCTGGGTGGCATCGTCTGGGACGCCGCCAAACCGCAGCTCGCCCACAAGGCGTTTCTCATTCATCAGCCCGTGGGCCGGGGGCAGCTCGTGGCCTTTGCCGAGGACCCCAACTACCGGGCGTACGCCGAGGCCACCGAGCTCCTGTTCATGAATGCAGTGCTGCTGGGTCCGGGACGGTAGGGCACGCATGACCGTACCGGATTCCGGCACGCCTGCCGAAGGCTGGCCCGACGACGCGGGAGAGGAGGCCGACGCCGAGCTCGCCGACTCGGCGTGGGCCGCCTGTCCCTACTGCGGCGAGGAGGTGGAGATCCTCCTGGACCCGGGCGGGGGCTCGATCCAGGAGTACGTGGAGGACTGCGAGGTGTGCTGCCGGCCGTGCCAGGTGCGCGTCAGCCTCGACGCCTCGGGACACGCCCACGTGTCCCTCTCCACCCTGGACGAGACGTAGGGCACCCGCCGTCTCTTTCAGCGACTTGCTCGCGTCCCGGTGGACTCCACTAGCGCAGGAGGAACCCGTCGGCCAGCGGGTCGTCCGGGTCGAAGAGGAGCTCGTTGCGCCCGGTGATGTGGGCCGATCCCGTGACCTCCGGCACCACGGCCGCACGGCCGTCGAGAGAGGTGGTCTCCAGGACCCGTCCGGTGAAGGACGTCCCCAGGATGCTCTCGATGCGGATCTCCTTCCCCGGCTCCAGCTCCCCCCGCGTGTGGTGGAGGGCCAGACGCGCGCTCACCCCCGTTCCCGTCGGGCTCCGGTCCACCTCCCCGTCGGCGAAGACGCACACGTTGCGGCTGTGGGCGGCGGGGTCCTCCGCCGAAGCCACGAATATGGTGCCGTACAGGAAGCCCAGGTCGGGATCCCGGGGATGCACGGGCTCACCCGACGCCCGCACGGCGTCCTTCACGGCGCGGCCGGCCTCGATGAGCCGAGGCGTCTCGCCGGGGGTCAGGGCCAACCCCATGTCCCCAGCGTCGACGAAGGCGTAGAAGGCGCCGCCGAACGCCACGTCGCAGCGCACGCGGCCCCATCCCGGCACGTCCACCTCCCGGTCCAGCTCGGCCACGAACGACGGCACATTGGTGAAGGAGACGGACACCGCCCGGCCGTCCTCCACCCGCACCCTGGCTTCCACGAAGCCGGCCGGGGTGTCGATGCCCAGCCTCGTCTCGGGCTCGACCCGGGGCGCCAGCCCCATCTCCACCACGACGGTAGCCACACCGATGATGCCGTGGCCGCACATGGTGCTGAACCCCTCGTTGTGCGTGAACAGCACGCCGAAGTCCGCGCCGGCGCTCACCGGAGGGACCACGATGCAGCCGTACATGTCGGCATGGCCCCGGGGCTCCCACATGAGACCGCGCCGCAGAGCGTCGAAGCGCTCGCGTGCGTCCCGCCGGCGCGCGAGGATCGACGCCCCCTCCAGATCCGGGAATCCATCGAGGAGGACGCGCAGCGGCTCTCCCGCCGTATGGGCGTCCACGGCGAGCACCCGGACCCACCCCGGGGGCGCCCAGCGCCAGGCCTGCTCAGCCCACGCCTTCATGTCGGTCTCCTTGAATCGCCGATCCCTTTTCGGGAGATTGATCGTTGGACAGTTGTGTGCACTTCACCGGTCATGGATATGTCAGAGAAGCGTAACGGCCCAGCCACCGATGTCGAGACGCCGAAGACCTCCAGGCGGATCACCGCCCAGGAGGTCGAGGCGCGCACGACGCCCGACGCTCCGCCGACCCCTCCCGGGGCCATGGAGTACGACTACACCAACTTCTACTTCGGAGCCGGTGAAGACGCCTTCGCCCTCCTT
>JASFRY010000416.1:0-4662 GCA_050114675.1 Gemmatimonadota bacterium
GCTTCATCGGCGACGGGCATGCCGGCCACGACTGGACCGTGATGGCCAAGGACGCCCTGGAGGGAGCCTGAGGTCCGAGAGCGACGCCTACTTCACCCAGACGGTCTTCACGTTGGTGAACTCCCGGATGCCCACGGGTGAGAGCTCCCTGCCGTAGCCGCTCTCCCTGATGCCGCCGAAGGGGAGCCTGGGGTCGGACTTCACGATGCCGTTCACGAAGCATGCGCCGGCCTCCAGAAGGTCCGCGGCGATGCGCTCACCCCGCCGGACGTCGCCGGTGTAGATGGCGGCACCCAGGCCGAAATGGGTATCGTTGGCGATGCGGATGGCGTCGGCCTCGTCCCTGGCGCGGATCACCGTGGCCACGGGTCCGAAGAGCTCCTCCTCATAGGCGGGCATGCCGGGCCCGACGTCGGTGAGGACGGTGGCGGGGTACCAGGCTCCCGGGCCGTCGGGCACCACGCCGCCCAGCGCCAGCGTGGCGCCCGCCTCCACGGAGCGCTCCACCTGCCGGTGGAGCGTGTCTCGAAGGTCCTGTCTGGCCAAGGGGCCGACTTCGGTCTTCTCGTCCGTGGGATCGCCGACGACCGCGGCCGCCATGCGTGCCACGATCTTCTCGGTGAACGCCTCCGCCACCTCGTCCACCACCACGAAGCGCTTGGCGGCGATGCAGCTCTGTCCGCTGTTCTGGAGCCGCCCATAGGCGCAGGCGGCGACGGCGGCGTCCAGGTCGGCGTCGGCCAGGACCACGCTGGGGTCGCTGCCGCCGAGCTCCAGGACACACTTCTTGATGGCGCCGCCGGCCCTTGCACCCACCGCTTTGCCGGCGCGTATGCTCCCCGTGAGGCTCACGCCCTGGATGAACGGGTCGTCGATGAGCTCCCCGGCGGTCTCCGTATCGATGAAGAGGTTGCGAAAGAGGTCCGGCGGAAAGCCCGCGTCCTTGTAGAGCTTCTCCAGGGCCAGGGCGCAGCCCGGCACGCTCGGCGCGTGCTTCAGGAGCGCGGCGTTGCCCGCTGCCAGGGTGGGCGTGGCCCAGCGGATCACCTGCCAGAAGGGGAAGTTCCACGGCATGATGCCCAGAACCACCCCCAGGGGCCGGTAGGTCCAGTAGCTGGTCGAGGCGTCGGTATCCACGGGGACAGGGGACAGGAAGCGCTCGGCGTTGTCCGCATAATACTCGCCCACGAGGGCGCACTTCTCGGCCTCGCCCACGGCCTGGCCGATGGGCTTGCCCATCTCCGCCGTCATGAGCGCCCCGTACTCCCCCTTCCGCTCCCGCAGGAGACGGGAGAGGGCCCTCAGGGGCTCCGCTCGCTTGGCGAACGAAGTGTCGCGCCAGAGGAAGTGGGCCGCGTGGGCTCGCTCCACGATGTCCCGAACGGTGTCGGCCGGTGTGTCCGGGTGCGTGGAAAGCAGCTCTCCGGTGGCAGGGTCGATGGCGGAGAAGGTCACGGATCGCTCCTCGGATCTGGATGCACGAGGTTGCCGGGCCACGGCCGTGGCCCGGCTTCCCCGACATACCCGAGGCGCCGCGTGTTGTGTCCCGGGGCCCGTGCTACTCCACCCGGAGCGCCTCCACCGGATCGAGACGGCTGGCCCGCCACGCCGGCACGAAGCTGGCCAGCGCAGCCACACCGATCAGGAGCGCAGCGACACCAGAGAGGGTCGCGGGATCGTTGCCTGAGATCTCGTAAAGGAGTCGCTGGAGCAGACCACCCAGAGGCAGGGCCAGGCCGATGCCGACCCCCGCCCCGATCAACACGGGCAGAAGCGCCTGGCCCACCACGAGCCGGCGCACGCGTCCTCCGTCGGCGCCCAGCGCCACCCGCAGTCCGATCTCCTGGGTCCGCTCGCTCACCGTGAACGACACCACCGCGTAGATCCCCACCGCCGCCAGGATCAGCGCGAACACGCCGAAGATGGAGAGGAAGAGGGTGGTGGCCCGCCGTGACGAGATGGATTGGGCGAAGGCCTGGTCCACGGTCTGGATGGCGTAGATGGGCTGGCCGGGGTCCATCTCCGCGACGGCCCGGCGCACGGCGGGGAGGACGGAGCGGGGTTCCACCTCGGTGCGCAGCAGGAGAAAGAGCTGGTTCTGGGTTCCGCCCAGCTGGTCGTGTAGCGCAAAGATCTCGGGCTGGGCCGGCTGCTCCACACCCCGGTTCCGGGCAGAGCCCACCACCCCGATGATCTCGAACCATTGGTTGTCCGAATCGGGTCCGCCCAGCTTGAGGCGCTTGCCCAATGGGTCCTGGTCTCGGTAGTACCGCCGGGCCGCCGCTTCGTTGATGACCGCCACATAGGGTGATCCTCCCCGGTCCCTTCCGTCGAACACCCGACCCTCCCTCACCGGGAGACCCAGCGTCTCGAAGTAGCCGTGGGTGACCACGGTGGTGAACGCCCGGGGCAGGGTGGCGTCGTCGCTGGGCGCGGCACCGTCGAACCACACCTCCGAAGAGGAGAAGTCCAGGGGCGGGAATTGGGTGCCTGCTGCGGCGCTTCGCACGCCGGGCACCGCCTCCATCCGTTCGGCGAGCGTGCGGAAGAAGGTGGGGACGGCGCTCCCCTGGTATTTCTCCCGGGGGAGCGTGAGGCGCATGGTGAGGATGCTGGCATGGTCGAAGCCGGGATCCACGCGGTTCACGCGCACGAAGCTGTTGATGAGGAGCCCGCCGCCGGCCAGGAGGACGAAGGCCAGGGCGACCTCGAGCCCCACGAAGAAGCGCTGGAGGCGCTGTCGGCTCACCCCCGCCGTCGCACCCTTCCCCTCGGCCTGGAGGGTACCGGCGATCTCCGTGCGCGAGCTCTGGAAGGCCGGCACGAGCCCGAACAGGACGCCTGCACCCGTGGCCAGGGCCGCGGTGAACGCCAGCGCGACGCCGTCGATCTTCACGGACCCGGCGATGGGCAGAGAGAGGGTGGCCAGGAAGGAGCGAAGGCCCGCCGCCCCGAGATACGCCAGTCCCACTCCGGCGGCGCCGCCCAGGAGAGCCAGGATCAGGCTCTCGGTGAGGAGCTGGCCGAGCAGGAGCCCCCGTCCGGCCCCCATGGCCGTACGGACCGCCATTTCCCGGCGCCGGCGCTGCGCCCGCGCCAGGAGGAGGTTGGCGATGTTGGCGCACACCAATAGGAGCACGAAGCCCACCGCGCCCAGCACCACGAAGGCACCGGTCCGGAACGTCTGGGACACCACCGCATTCCAGCGTACGGCCCGCAGCGACCATCCCTGGTACTCCTCGAACTCGCCGACGTGGTCCCGCTCGACGCGCCGTGCGATGCCGTTCAGCTCGGTGTTCACCTCCTGGAGCGAGACGCCCGGTCGGGTGCGGGCCATCATCTGGAACTGCCGTCGGTTGCGGGGATACCGGTCCGGCTGCACGGCCATGGTGGTCCACAGGTCCATGCCGTAGATCTCCACCCCCGGGGGAAGGATGCCCACAAGTGTCTGGGGAGAGCCGTTCACCAGGATCTTGCCGCCCACCATGCTGGAGTCGGCACCGAAGCGGTCGCGCCAGATCCGGTAGCTGAGAAGCACCACCGCGTCGCCGCGGGCCACTTCGTCGTCGGTGAATCCGCGGCCCAGGTACGCCTTCATGCCCAGGGTGCGGAGGGCGTTCCCCCACCAGAAACCGGTGAACACGTTCTGGGGTGGTCCGTCTCCTGCGATCTGACGGTGACCCATGTCCCAGGCCACCACGTCCTCGAGGGTCCGCGTCGCGTCCCGCACGTCCGTGTATTCGGCCGGCGACATGTTCTCCCAGAAGCCCAGATCGTCGCCCAGCCTGGGGTAGGCCGTCCCCACGCCCACGATCCTGTCGGGTTCGGGGAAGGGAAAGGGGTTGAGGACGAGGCCGTACACGGCACTGAAGACCGTGACCGTGGCGCCGATGCCCAGGGCCAGCGTCAGGATCACCATGCTGCTGAAGGACGGATGCCTCACCACGCCGCGAAGCGCAAAACGCACGTTGTGCAGACCCGATCTCATCATCCCGTCTCCCCTTCCGTTGAGCGTGCTCCGTTTCGCCACCCGCAGGCGATGCGAGAGGTTGGGCACCACCGACCCCAGGACCTGGCGCCAATACCAGCTCCGGGCGCGGGACGGCGCAGCCGCCGCGCGCTCGTCGAACTCCTCCTGAAGGTCCCCCAGCTGGGCGGCGCGCTGGCGTGGGTCCGCCGTCACGAGGAGGAGGAAGCGTGCAAACCTCGGGGGGCGGGGGCCCGAGCCGCCGAAGGGGCTCATGCCCGGTCCGCGCGCCCGAGCTCGACGCCGTCCCAGAGCCGGTCCATCATGGTCCGCGCAGACTCCAGCGCCTCGACGCCCCGGGGCTCGATGCGGAAGTGCTTCCGCGCCCGTCCGCCCCGTCGCGGCGTCGGGTCCCCCTCCCGGGACGTCACCATGCCCTTCTCCTCGAGGCGAGCCAGGGTGGCGTAGACCGAGCCCACGGCCACCTCGCGTCCGGTGCGCCGCTCGATCTCCCGCCGGATGGAAACGCCATACCCCCGACCCTCCAGGCGTGCCACCGCCAGGAGCACGACCTGCTCGAACTCACCCGGGAACTCGCCCTTGCCCATGACGCCCTCTCGCCGCGATGGCCCGGAAGGATCTCAGCGACCGCCGGGCATTTTGAATTGTTCTACAACAATGAAGTAATAGACGAC
>JASFRY010000417.1:0-4652 GCA_050114675.1 Gemmatimonadota bacterium
CCGCGCGCCCAGCTCCGCGAAACAGAGCGCGCCCACCACGGCGATGGCCCCACCCAGCACCCACGCCGCCAGCACGGCGCCCGACGAGCCCACCCGTTGGGCCACGATGGCGGGGTTGAGGAAGATCCCGGCGCCCACGATGGCACCCACCACCACCATGGTGGCGTCGAAGGTGCCCAGGCGGCGGTCGTAGCCGGGACCTGCGGGTGCGGAGCCGGTCGGCATGTCCATGGCGGCCGAACATGGGGACCCGGCGTCGGCGACGCGAGTCGGCAGGCGCCACGCCAGGCGTTACCCTTGGCGTGACAGGCGGCGGTGGCTTCACCGCCGGATCCCGACGACCCACCCACGGTTCCCCCCGACATGATCGCAGAGCACCGTACCCTGGAGTGCCGCACCCGCGGCAACGACCACATCGTGGACCTCACCGGCGACCTGCAGGCCGCCGTGGCGGAGATCGGCGTCCAAACGGGCCAGGCGGCCCTCCTCGTGCACGGCTCCACCGCGGCCCTGACCACCCTGGAGTTCGAGCCGGGCCTGGTGAACCACGACATCGCCACGGCCATGGAGCGTATCGCTCCCCGGGACGTCCGCTACGAGCACGAGGAGACGTGGCACGACGACAACGGACACAGCCACGTGCGGGCCTCCCTGGTGGGACCGTCGCTGGCGCTGCCCATCGTGGAGGGCCGGATCCCCCTGGGCACATGGCAGCAGGTCGTCCTGGTGGACTTCGACACGCGGTCCCGAAATCGCACGGTCCACCTCAGCGTCGTGGGCCGGTAGCGGCGAACGTGGCGACGCCACCGGCGTATGGGTGACGGGCGGCCCCCGTGGCATCGCCGACGAGGAAGATGGCACTTCACACGAGGGGAGGATGGGATGAGGACGAGAGGATTCGTGGGTCCCGGCGCCGTGACGATCCTGTGGGCGGCGCTCATGGTCGCGTCGCCCGCGGCGGGCCAGCGTCCGGCGTGCGAGCCGGCCCCACCCGGGGTGGCGGCTGCGGAGGTGCTGGCCCGCGCGAGCGCCGCCATGGGCGTTCCGGACTCGGGCGAGGTGCTCCACTTTGCGTCCGGCGGCCGGCGCGTCCAGGACTTCCAGTCGGACCGGAGCTACCCTCCGTTCTTTTCGGCCATGGAGTCCACCGACACATGGTACGATCCTGCTGCCGGCGTGGAGAAGACCACGCTGCAGCTCCTCTATCCCCGGGGTGGCATCCCGCCCATGACCACCTGGGTGGACCGGCGCTCCACCTGGATGGAGCGCCAGGGCCAACCGGTAGAGGCCCCCACGGTGGACGCCTCCATGCGCCCGCTGCGGACCATGAACCCGTGGGCCGTGGTGACCGACTGGAGGACGTCGGGTGACGCCCGGACGGCGGGTCTCTGCCCCTACCGCGACGACCTCCGCCTGGTCCTGGAGCGGGCCGAGGACGGACTCCCCGAGCGCCTCTTCCTGGACCGGGAATCGGGCCTCCCCGTCAAGCTCGACCGGACCGTTCCCGACATCACCTGGGGCCAGCTCCACGAGGAGATCCTCTGGTCCACGTGGCTGGAGCTCGACGGTCGCGCCGCCTTTCCCGCGGCCTCCTTCCGGATCCTCGGCGGTCGCGTGACGCGGGAGCGTACCGTGGGCACCATCGAGCTGACACCCGCGTCGGAAGCGAGCCTGGTCACGCTGCCCGCGAAGGCCCAGGGACCGCCGGCCACGAGCCCCTTCCAGGATCCGGAGCGCGTGCGTCCCGACACGGTGCGCCTGGCCGACGACGTTTTCCTCCTCTCCCAGCGGTGGTACAACGAAGCCCTGATCGCCGCAGGAGACACCGTGTGGGTCATGGACGCCACCCTCAGCGAGGCGCGCGCCCGCCAGGACGCGGCCTGGATCGCCACCCTCTTCCCCCAGGCCCACCACGTGGCCGTCGTGGTCACGGACCTGGCATGGCCCCACATCGGGGGTGTTCGCTTCTGGGTGAGCCGGGGCGCCACCATCTACTCCCACACCATGTCCCGGGACTTCCTGACCCGGCTCGTGGAGCGGCGCTGGACCCTGGACCCCGACGCCCTGGAGCGCGCGAGGACGGAGCGCGCGGTACCGTTCCGCTTCGTGGCCGTGGACGGAGACGGGGTGGATGTGGGCGGGGGAAGGCTGGCGGTGCGGCGCATCGACGGAGGAGCCAGCGAGGGTGCCCTCATGGTCCAGGACACCCGTTCGGGCTTCCTGTGGGCCGGGGACTGGATTCAGAGCACGGAACAACCGACCATGTACGCGACCGACGTGGTGCGGGCGGTGAGGCGGGAAGGCCTGCGCCCTCTCCGGGTCGGCGCCCAGCACATCGCGGTCACGCCGTGGGCGACCATCGAGGAGCTCAACGGTACGGGGCGATGACGACAGCGGCCCCGGCGCCTCGAGGAAGACGCCGGGGCCGCGGGTCGCGCGCCGGGCTGGAACCGCTACCAGCGCACCTGGTCGTGGTCGGTGAGCCGGACCCGTGTCTCCGAGAGAAGGTTGAGGCGGGCGGCCACCTGGAGGCGGGCGCCCTCGGTCGGCCCCAGATCCTGCACGATCCCCTGGGCGGTCACGCGCCCGAGGCTGCAAGACACGGGGACGCGCGCGCTCTGTCCTGCGGTGATGACCCCCAGGCTCTTCGGGCCCGTGTCCAGGAGGATGGAGGCATCGAGGATCTCATCGGTGCCGTTGAAGACCACCACCGGGCACTCCCGGTCGGGATCCGAAGCGGCGGCCTTGAGGTCGGCGCTCCGGTCGTGACGTGCCCACACGCTGGAGCCTGATGCGCACGCCGCCTGGAGGAGCACAGCCAGCGCCAGGGCCCCTCCCATGCCGGTGTTCCTCGCGCTCATCCTTCACCCCTTTCGCCGCTCACGGCTGGGTCACCCTCGGGACGCCCCACGGGCGCCTTCGTGACTATTCTGTAGCTAATATCGCCGCCATATGGTTGTCAAATCGTTACAATTCTCCGCTTCACCACCCCTTCCGGAGAGGGATCTCGCGGGCGCGGCAGCCTTGCTGATCGAGCCCTCGGTGGTATCCTAACGGCCGCCCGAACAACCCCATCGATCCGGCCGGCGTCATGTCCCGATCCACATTCCTTGTCGCGCTCACCATCCTCCTGCCGACGCCCTCATCCGCCAGCGCACAGCAGGACGGAGGCCGGATCGCGGCCCGGGCCGTCCCCACGGGGGATGCCCCCACGGTGGACGGGAGAATGGACGACCCGGCCTGGGGCGCGGCGCCCCCCATCACCGGCTTCGTCCAGAGGGAGCCGACGGAAGGACGCCCCATCTCCGAGCGCACCGAGGTCCGCATCCTCTCCGACGGAAAGGCGCTGTACGTGGGCGCGTGGCTCTACGACGCCCATCCCGAGGAGATCGTTCTCGGCGAGCGGATCCGGGACGCCGACCTGGAACGAGGGGATTACTTCGGGATCATCCTGGACACGTACCGGGACCGACAGAACGGCTTCATCTTCTCCACAACTCCCGCCGGCATCGAGTACGATGCCCAGGTGGTGAAGGAGGGGGAGGGCGGCGGCGTCCACATCGTGGGGCAGGCCAGGCAGCAGGCCGGAGCCATCGGAGGCCTGAACGTCAACTGGGACGGCAGCTGGGAGGTGGCGACGTCCCGGGATGACCGGGGGTGGTACGCGGAGATGCGCATCCCCTTCACCACCCTCCGCTACGGCTCGGGCAGGGACCAGACGTGGGGCATGAACCTGGTGCGCCGCATCCGGCGAAAGAACGAGGAGAGCTTCTGGTCGCCGGTGTCCCGCCAGTACAACCTCATGCGGCTCTCCCAGGCCGGAGACCTGGAGGGTCTCTCGCCCCCCGCCCAGCACTCGGCCACGGCGACCCCCTTCGTGCTGGGGGCAGTGGAGCGTGACTACGCGGACCTCCCGGTGCGGAGCCGATACCCCACCGAGGTGGGCGGGGACGCGAAGCTCACCGTGGGCTCCCTCACCCTGGACGTCACCGCCAACACCGACTTCGCCCAGGTGGAGGTGGACGAGCAGCGGACGAATCTCACCCGCTTCCCCCTCTTCTTCCCGGAGAAGCGCCCCTTCTTCCTGGAGAACGCCGGCCTGTTCAGCGCCGGAACGCCCCAGGCGGCCGACCTCTTCTTCTCGCGGCAGATCGGCATCACGGACGGCACTCAGGTACCGATCCTGGGCGGCGGCCGCGTGAGCGGGAAGGCAGCCGGCATGGGAGTCGGGATGATGCAGATCTTCACCGGCGCCGTGGAGGGGGTCACGGCGGAGAACGCGTTCACGGTGGCCCGCCTGACCCGCGAGCTCCCGAGCCGCTCACGGGCGGGCGTCATCTTCGTCCAGCGTCGCGCCACGCACGACGGCAGCGACTACAACCGGACGTGGGGCGTCGACGGGCGGCTGGGCATGGGCCAGGAGTGGACGCTGGACGCCTGGGCCGCGCGAACCCGGACGCCGGGTCTCGACGGGCGCGACACCGGGTTCTCCATGCTCCTGACACACGAGAGCCGGGTGTGGCCCGGTCGCATCCGCATCATGCAGATCGGGGAGGACTTCAACCCCGAGGTGGGATTCGTGGACCGGGTCGGGTACCGCCACATCGAGATCAACCAGGAGCGGATCTTCCGGTTTCCCCACGTCTCCTGGC
>JASFRY010000418.1:0-4642 GCA_050114675.1 Gemmatimonadota bacterium
ATGTCGGACGGGGCCGAGGGTGGCGCGAAACCTACGGGTCACTTCTTCCGATACGAGGAACCGGACCCGATTGTTGCGGCGGCAGGGATGGCGTGGCGCGGGGTGGGGCTAGAAGTCGGCGGCGGCGCCCGCCTTGCGAAACCCCCGGATGCGGGAGACTCTTTCCCGGCCCCGATTCCCGGAGAGACCTTCCCATGAGCCCCACCGACACCCCGGAGCCCGCAGCGCGCGAGCGTCCCTCGTTCCGCACGACCCTCATCAGGGTGCTCGCCGTCCAGGTCGTTTCCCTCCTGCTGCTCTGGCTCCTCCAGATGCGGTACAACGGCTAGGGACACCGTCGCATGCATCCCATCAACTGGATCATCGTCGTCGGGTACGTGACGTACGTCGTGGTGGACGGCGTGCGCCGCTCCAAGGGCACCAAGGAGATCGAGGGCTACTTCCTGGCCAACCGCAGCCTCCCCTGGTGGGCGGTGGGACTCTCGGTCATGGCCACCCAGCTCTCCGCCGTGACCATGATCGGCACCACGGGGCAGGGAGCCACCGACGGGCTCCGCTTCGTCCAGTTCTACTTCGGGCTCCCCCTGGCCATGGTGATCCTCGGGGTCACCCTGGTGCCATTCCTCCACGGCGCCAAGGTCTACACGGCGTACGAGTACCTGGAGCGGCGTTTCGACCCCCGCACCCGCTCCCTCACGGCCTTCCTCTTCCTTCTGTCCCGGGGCATGTCGTGCGGGACCATCATCGCCGCGCCGGCGGTGGTGTTCTCGGCGGTCTTCGGGTGGAGCCTCCACTGGTCCGTGGCCATGATCGGCATTCCCACGGTGATCTACACCATGATCGGCGGGGTCCAGGCCGTGACGTGGGCCGACGTGAAGCAGATGTTCCTCATCGTCACGGCGCTGGTGGCCATCGTCATCGTGCTCCTGGTCAAGATGCCGGTGAATCCGGACGAAGCGCTCCACATCGCCGGCGCCACGGGGCGGCTCAAGGTCTTCGACTTCCGCTTCACCCTCACGGAGACATACACGTTCTGGTCGGGCATCCTGGGGGGCACCTTCCTCATGCTCTCCTACTTCGGGACGGACCAGAGCCAGGTCCAGCGCTACCTCACGGCCCGGTCGGTGGACGAGGCGCGAAGCTCGCTCCTCATGAGCGCCTACTGGAAGATCCCCCTCCAGGCCCTGGTGCTCCTGGTGGGCGTGCTGGTCTTCGTCTACTACCAGTTCCAGGCTCCACCCCTCCTTTACAACCCGGCGCAGGAAGCCCAGGTGGAAGCTGCACGGGGCCCCGAGTATGATCGGCTCGAGCAGCGCTACGACGACGCCTTCGCCCGCCGTGAGGCGGCGGCCCGGGCGGCCGCCGAGGCGCCCGCGAGCGGAGCGGGCTCGGCGGCCATGGACGCCTTCCTGGCCCGGCAGTCGGAGGTGGAGTCCATCCGCCACGAGGCGCTTGGGATGGCGGAGCAGGTCACCGGCGAACCGTCGGAAGACGTGAACTACATCATTCCGCGCTTCGTCCTCTCCGAGCTTCCCATCGGCCTGTCCGGGCTCTTCATCGCCGGCGTCATCGCCGCGGCCATGTCGAGCATCGCCGCCGAGCTCAACTCCCTCTCCACGGCCACCGTCATCGACTTCTACCGCCGCTGGGTGAAGCCGGTGGGGAGCGACGCCCACTTTCTCACCGTGTCCAAGGTGGCCACGGGCTTCTGGGGGCTGTTCGCGTGCGTGGTGGCCACGTACGCCGCCACGCTGGGCTCCCTCATCGAGGTGGTGAACCGCTTCGGGTCGTTCTTCTACGGCTCCATCCTGGGGGTCTTCATCCTGGCCATGGTCCCGAAGAGCCGGGGCGTGGGCGCGTTCTTCGGCCTGCTGGCGGGCATGGGCGCCGTGGCGGCCGTCTCGTTCGGCGCCCCGCGGGTGTCGTTCCTGTGGTACAACGTCATCGGTGCAGTCACGGTGCTGGCGGTGGGCGTGCTGCTGAGCCGGGCGGTGCCGGCCCGGAGCTGACGGGCCCCGAACGGCGGCCCCGCTCTGTGGTGGCCCTCGGAACCGGACGGCCTGCCGGGCCTCGAGGCGTCAGGGGATCAGGACGCGCATGCCCCGTCCCCGGGCCTCGCTCCGCCACGTGGAGACCCATCCGTCCAGGTGGGCAGCCAGCGTGTCGGCGGACACGTCCCGGGGCGTGAATCCGGTCCATGCCCGGGCCAACCACTCAGGGAGAGCATCCTCCGGCGCGACCCACGCCGGCTTCCGGCGGAGCTTCGCCTCCATGCCCACGGCGACGTCGGGAGATCCCAGCCACGCCAGGAAGCGCCCGGCGGCCTCCGGGTCCGGCGCTCCGGCCACCCGCGCCACCCCGCGCACCACGACGGGCCCGCCCGATTCGGGCACCACCCACGCCACCGGAAGGCTGTCTTCCACGGCGGCCTGCGCCACCGAGAGGGGGACCAGAGCCACCGCCGCCCGTCCCCTCGCAAGGGTGCGCACGAGCTCGACGTCGTCGTCCCCATAGGCGGAGCGCACCCCGTCGAGGCGGCGGAACCAGTCCACGGCGTCGAGGACGTCACCGTAGGCCTCCATGGATTCGGCGGCCCTTGTGCCCAGGATCGCCGAACCCGTCTCCGAGGCCCCGGGCTCGGGCACCAACACCCGGTCCGTCCATCGCGGATGGAAGAGATCGATCCAGTCCCTCGGCGCCCGGCCCAGAGACACCGAGTCGTGGTTCACGGCGAAGACCACCGGATCCACCGACACCCCGACCCAACGTCCGCCCGGGTCCTTCCACGCCCCGGGTACCGCCGTCGCCCAGAGTGGAGCTGTCTCGGCCAGGAGTCCCCGGCCCGCGGCACGCGCCAGCACCCACGACGGCGCACCCCACACGGCGTCCGCCTCGGGGGCGTCGCGGTGGGACTCCAGGCGCGGGATCAGGTCCCCTGGTGCCACGGGAATCAGCCGCAGGTCCGTATGGGGATTGGCGGTCTCGAACGAGCTCTCCACCCACGCCAGCGCGTCGGTGTCGAGGGGCGTATAGACCACCACCTGCTCGGCTCGGCCACACGCCGCGAGCATGCAGACCAGGGCCAGCGCGGCCGGCAGCCGACGTTCGGCGCCGGCCCGTGCGTCCCGCTGAGGTGGCTCCCCACCCCCCGTGCACGCCGGACGCGCCGTCACGCGTCCGGGGGGCTGTCTTCCCACCATGGTCGACGGTCTCCTCGACTCAGCTCCCGCCGTCGGACGCCGACCTCGCCTCGAAGCGCCTCCACTCAGGGGCCTTGAGCGACACCAGGTTCGCGAACAGGCGGTAGGCGCCGGGCACGCCCGAAGCCCACTGCCGGAAGAACGAGAGGGCGGCATAGACGTAGACGCCCTGCCCCAGAGGTGCGACCAGGAGCGAGCCGAGCTGGGGATCCTCTCCCTGGTCGTGCATGGACAGCAGCGGCATGTAGTGGTCGTCCCATTGGCTCAGGAAATAGAGCCCCCGCTCCTGGACCCATCCCTGGAAGTCGGCCTGGGTGATCCTGTTGGGCGTGGTGAAGACCGGCGCGTCGGGGTGCAGGATCGTCACGGCGGCGTCTTCTTCGGCCACCCGGGCGGCCGGTCGGCTCATCTCCACCGGGTACGGGGCGAATCCGCCCCGCGGGAACTCATACTTGCTGTACTGCACCACCACCGTACCACCCGAGCGCGCGTAGTCCAGGAGTTGGGCGTTGGCCGACTCCAGGTCCTTCCGGACCTCGTAGGCCCGCACGCCCACGACCACCGCATCGTACCCGCTGTAGTCGCCGGCACGCACCTGGTCGGGGTCGAGAAGCGTCACGTCGGCGCCGATCTGGCGCAGGGCCTCGGGCCCGTCGTCGCCCGTCCCCATGATGTACCCCACGTGCAGCCCCTGGGCGACGTGCACCGGGATCACCGTGATGCGCGCGTCCGACGGAGTGAAGAGCGCGGCTCGCTCGATGTGGGGATAGTCGATGATGGAGTAGCCTTCGTCGTAGCGGTGGCCGTCGGCCGTGGTCGCCGAGGCGTGGAACGTCTGGTCCCCGGGCTCCAGCGTGCCCGTGGGCCGGACCTGGAAGGTGAAGGAGCGCTCCGCGCCTTCGGCCTCCATCTGGAAGTCGTAGCCGTCGGGGGATACGCCCCACCCCGGTGGCGCCGACAGCGTCAGGTGTCCCCGGCTTCCCTCCTTGGCTTCCGAGCGCAGCGCCACCGTCAGCGTGCGTGCGCCCTGGTGGTCCTGGGGCCAGGCCATCCCCGAGGGCGTCACCGAGACCGAGACGTGGGGCACGATCAGGACCGGCCGCCGGAACTGCCCTCGGGCCGGATCCACACCCACGTAGTTCCACGCAACGTCGTGCTCCACCTCCACCCCGGCTCCCGGGCCCATGTCCCCGGTGCCTACGGCGAAGGAGAACGTGCCGTGGACCGGAGCCGGCGCCCGAGGCAGGCCCCACAGCTCGGGATGGCCGGCCGGCCACCGGTACATCCAGCCGTCCCGGGGCTGGCGCAGGTAGTACATGCGTGAGAGCTGCGCGTCCAGCGGCACGGTCACGTCGAAGGTCCAGGTGGCCATGGACGACGGTGCCAGGCTTCCGTCGGGCGCCAACCCCTCGGTCGTGACCGTCTCGGCGGTCCACCCGGCC
>JASFRY010000419.1:0-4621 GCA_050114675.1 Gemmatimonadota bacterium
CCGCCTGCAAGAAGGAACCCCCACCCCCGCCGGCGCCCACGGGACCCAATCAGGACTCGCTGGCCCAGGCCCGCGCCGACTCCATCGCCGCTGCGCGCCGCGCCGCCGAGGAGGCCGCCCAGCGCGCTGCCGAAGAGCGTGCCCGCCGGGAGCGCGAGGCCGCCGTGGCCGAGGCCCGGACGACCCTCCAGGCGAACATCCACTTCGACTACGACAAGTCGGAGATCCGTGAGGACGCCGCGGCGATCCTGCGGCGGAAGGTGGACGTCCTCCGGGCGAGCCCGCAGGTGCAGCTCCAGATCGCGGGCCACGCCGACGAGCGGGGATCCACGGAGTACAACATCGCCCTGGGCAACCGACGGGCCGAGGCCGCGCGCCAGTTCCTGGTGGGCTTCGGGCTTGCGGAGAGCCGCTTCTCCATCATCTCCTACGGGGAGGAGCGTCCCATCGCCCAGGGGCACGACGAAGCTGCGTGGGCCCAGAACCGGCGTGATGAGTTCCACATCACGGCCGGGGCCAACGCCATCAATCCGCCTGGAAACTGACCGCACGGCAAAGGACGGAGGCCCCTCCCCCGTCCGCGGACGGGGGAGGGGCGCCTTGCAGAATGATGAGACGCACCGATCGATTTGCGGCGGCCCGCGTCCTGGGGACGCTGGCCGCCGTCCTCATGCTGGGTGGATGCGCCACCAAGGGCGACATCCGTGACCTTCGCTCGGAGCTGCGGGACCTGGCTGTCCGGCAGGACTCCCTCCTGGCGCAGCTGCGCTCGCAGGCCCGCTCCACCCAGGACACGGTGCGTCGGCAGTCGAACCAGATCGTGGACTTCAGGGGAGAGATCTCCCGGCAGCTCCGCGCCATCTCGGAGAGCTTGACGCGCGTAGAAGCGCTGGCAGGAGAGACCCAGCGGGGACTCGTGGGCGTGCGTGACCAGCTCGCCAACATCCGCCGGGCCCCCGTAGCGGCACCGGTGGGCACGGGCCTCGATTCCACGACGGTCATGAGCCCGGGCACGCAGGAGCCTCCCGCAGGCGGGGGGGATGCCCAGGAGATGTTCAACGCGGGTGTCACCCAGTTCAACCGTGGCACCCTGGCCACCGCACGGACGGCGTTCGAGCAGTTCCTCCAGGCGTATCCCAACCACGCGCTGGCCCCCGACGCCCACTACTACCTGGCCAGCATCCTGGTCCAGGAAGGGCGGCTGGACGACGCCGAGGACGCCTTCCAGCAGATCCTCGAGCTGTATCCCACGGCGGGTAAGGTCCCCGAATCCCTTTACCGGATCGGGCTCATCCAGATCGAGCAGGGGGACACGACGGCGGCCCAGGCTACCCTGGAACGGGTCACCAACACCTATCCCGGCACGGCGGCGGCCCAGCTCGCCACTGACAAGCTCCGGGAGATCCGGTAAGGGAGCCCCCCGGGTGCGCTGCCCCGAGTGCGACGCCACCGACAACCGCGTCGTGGATACGCGGGCGAGCCGGGGCGGGCGCGCCGTGCGCCGGCGCCGGGAGTGTACCGTATGCGGCGCCCGGTTCACCACGTACGAGTACGTGGAAGAACGCCCCATCCAGGTGCTGAAGCGGAGCGGTGCCGTCGAGGATTTCGACCGGGGCAAGCTCCTGGCCAGCGTCAAGACCGCCTGCGCCAAGAGACCGGTATCGGCGTCGGCCATGGATGCCGTTGCGGACACCATCGAGGACGCCCTCTCGCGCTACGCGGGCGTGGAGGTGCCGAGCCTCAAGCTCGGGGAGATGGTCATGGACCAACTCCGAAGCCTCGATCGGGTGGCCTTCGTTCGTTACGCTTCGGTGTATCGGAACTTCCAGGACGTGGGTGAGTTCCAGGAATTCGTGGACGAGATGACGGAGCGCCAGGAGCAGGAGGCGTTGCGGCGCATCCAGGAGGAGCTCCCGTTCTGACCGCAGTCCACCGTGACAGCTCGCCCACGGAGCCACCCCGTCGCCCATGATGCGCCACCGAAACTCTCGCGGTGAGATGCCGTTCCTCGATCACCTCGAGGAGCTGCGTTGGCGCATCTTCTGGTCCCTTCTGGCCATCGCCGTCGGCGCCCTCATCGGCTTCGGGCTGGTGATCTATTTCGATGTGCTGAACCTGCTCATCGAGCCGGTCCGCATCTCCCGCCACGACCCCAACTTCCGTCTGATCTACCTGTCCCCGTCGGACCCCTTCATGATCAAGCTCAAGCTGGGGATCGTGGTGGGGATCATCCTGGCCTTCCCGGTGGTGGTGTATCAGATCTGGTCGTTCCTGTCGCCGGCCCTGGAGAAGGACGAGAAAAGGGCCATCGTGCCGGCGCTCTACCTGGGCCTGGTCCTGTTCGTGTGCGGTGTGGCCCTGGCGTACTTCGCGGCCCTTCCCGTGACGCTGCAGTTCTTCCAGAAGTTCGAGGGAGGAGCGCTGACGAGCCAGCTGGAGATCGGCAAGACGCTGGCCATGGTGACCAAGCTCCTCCTGGCCTTCGGCGTGCTCTTCGAGCTCCCGGTGGTCATCCTCGTCCTCACGGCCATGGGGCTGGTCACGCCGGCGTTCCTCAGGGCCAAGCGGCGCCACGCCGTGGTGCTCATCACGGCGCTGGCGAGCATCATCACGCCGGGCGACGTGGTGACCCTCACCATCCTCATGATGGTGCCCCTCATCGGGCTGTACGAGCTGTCCATCTTCCTGTCGGCCGGCGTCGAGAAGCGCCGCCAGGCCCGCATGGACGAGCAGGAGGAGGAGCGCTCCATGGCGCCCCCGGATGGGACCGTGGAGGCGGGATGACACGCTGCGGTTGGGGGTGGGTGGTGGGGATGGCGTGGATGCTGGTTCTTCCCCTGGGTGTTCGGGCGCAGCAGCAGGAGCCGCCGGTGGACTCCACCCGGCTGCGCATCATGGACCGCCTCAAGCTGTTGGGCCGTGGCCCCGGCGCCGACAGCGCCCTCTTCGTCCAGGACTCCATCGCCCGGGAGGAGGCACGGAACCGCCGTCCCTCCACCGCCCAGGCCCCCGACTCCACGCTGAGAGCCCTTCTGGCCATGCCGGGCTTCTCCGTCACCGAGTACGACGGTGCAGAGGCCGACTTCTCCGCCAAGGACCGGGTGCTGGTGCTCCGGGCCGGCGAGGACAAGCCCGCCGAGGTGAGCCGGGAGGGGATCCAGGTGGAGGCCGACACCTCCATCACGTACAGCGAGCAGTCGGGCCAGGTGCGGACGGTGGGCAACTCCACCTTCACGCCACCCGAGGGCGAGCCCATGGAGTCGCAGGGGCTGGTGTACGACCTCCGCGGGGGGCTGGGCGCGGCCAGAGGCGCCAAGACCAGCTATCAGCAGGGGCAGGGGACCTGGTACGTGCGGGGGGACATGCCGCTGGCGACCCAGGACTCGTCCTTCATGGACCACGCCACTTTCACGTCGTGCGACCTCACCGTGCCCCACTACCACTTCGAGACCGACGAGATCAAGATCGTCGGCGGGAAGATCCTGGTGGCCCGGCCGGTCAAGCTCTACTTCGCGGACGTGCCCGTGGCGTGGCTGCCGTTCATGGCCACCAGCCTGGCCAGGGGGCGGTCCAGCGGCCTCCTGACCCCCGCCTTCAGCGTCAACGACATCGTCCGCAACTCCACGGGCTACCGGCGACGGATCAGCAACCTGGGCTTCTACTGGGCCATGAGCGACTACTCCGACGCCGTCGTGGCGTTGGACTGGTTCAGCGACAACTTTCTGGCTCTGACCAGCTCGGTGCGCTATCGCTGGAACCGCCAGTTCCTCAACGGGACGGTCAACCTGCGGCAGTTCTGGCGGCAGAACGGGACCAAGGAGCTGGCCCTGGACACCCGGCACAGCTGGGAGATGGACGAGCGGACCTCACTCAGGGTGTCGGGACGGTTCGTCACCAGCACCGACCTGATCACGGAGAACTCGTTCAACCCCGCCGAGGTCACCCAGTCCATCACCTCCGAGGGCGGCATCAACCGGCGCTTCGACTGGGGAACCATGTCCGTGTCGGCCAACCGCAACGAGTACCTGTCGGACAACCGGGTGGCGTGGACCCTTCCCAGCGTGAACCTCAACCTGTCGACGATCACGCTCTTCAGGGCGCCCGAGAGCCGGGCCAGGTTCTACAACAACATGACGTGGTCGGGGCGGGCGGCGTTCAACCGCCAGACCCTGAGCCGGGAGCAGGCCGATACCTTCAAGATCGGCCAGGCCGACACCGAGAACCGAAAGGCGTCCGTCTCGTCCAACCTCAGCATCGGGAACCTCACCTTCTCCCAATCCCTGGACCTGGACCAGGCGTCGGCGCTCGGAGTGCCCGACGCCTACTTCGTGCAGGCGGAGGGAGACAGCGCGGGCGCGGTGCTCACCGGGGGGCCGGCGCGCTCCATCACGGACCAGAACCTCTCCTGGTCCCTGTCCCTGGGCTACCTCCAGCACCTCATCGGGTCCACCACCATCACGCCCAACGTGAGCATGTCGGGAAAGGCCTTCCAATCCGACACGTCGTCGCTGGCGTCGAGCTTCATCTCTCAGCCGTCCCGGGTGTCCGTGGGCGCCACGCTCAAGACCGACATCTACGGGTTCTTCCCCGGATTCGGCCCCTATCAGCGGATCCGGCACAA
>JASFRY010000420.1:0-4562 GCA_050114675.1 Gemmatimonadota bacterium
GCTGTCGGGCCCGTACGCCGCCACGTCGAAGTCGGCCACGATGGGCGGCGTGTTGGCCGCCTGGACGGCGCGGTACTCGGGCGTGGTGGAGTCGGCGATGGCCTCGTAGGACACGGCCCGCAGGTAGACGCGGTCGTTGCGGAGCTGCCACCGGTACACCCCGTTGCTCACGGCCTGGCCGCCGTATCCCGAGCCCAGCACCGTCTTGGCGATCTCCACGACCAGCAGCTCGTCCTTGTCCAGCTGGTCCCGGGGGATCTCGAAGTAGAGCTTCTCGCCGATGCGGTGCGTGGCGAACATCCCGGGCCGCGACTCGGCCTCGGACGTGATCACCTGGTCGTACGGCTTGGGGCTGGGCTGAGCCTGCTGGCCGCCCGCCTGGCCCCCGCTTCGTCCGGGCGCGCCACGGGCGCCTCCGGGGACAGAGGGTCGGGCAGCGTTCCCGGAGGGCGCTTCGGCGCGGGGACCCGCGGGGGCCGGGGTCGGCGCCGGCGCGGACCGGCCGCATGCGGTCGCGGCGAGGAGGACCGCGGCGAGAGAGAAGGTAAGCGGTCTCATGGCATGACGAAGTGGGAGTGGGTGGTGCCCGATTCTCGCCCGGGCGCTGACGCTATAGGTGACACGACCTCGAGGGCCTTTGTTGATGTCAGGGAGCGAGCCCGGGGAGGCGGAGCTCGTCCGGTCGGGGGCGCCGTCGCCCCCTCACCGCATGTGCAGCGTGTCCGTGAGGATCTCCGTCAGGCTCTCGGATCCGCTCACCATGCGATGGAAGTTTCCGATCCACGACTGCCACACAAGGACCGCGCCCGCAAGCCCCAGGGCGATGGCGGCTCCCACCATGACCCGCCGGTACCAGTGGTTGGAGAGACGCTGGTGCCCCAGCGACGCTGCCCGGGCCACGCCCACGTACACGCCCACGAACACCAGGAGAAAGGCGCCCAGGAACGCGGCGGCATTTCCCCAGCCCTGGTGGTAGGCCCCGAGGAAGAGGGGCGAGCCCACCAGGAGCCAGAAGACCCACGGCGCCGGCGACAGCACCGCGAACATCATGCTCTCCAGCGTCCGTCGCCGGGAGCTGATGGTGGGCTCGTCCACCGGGTCCTCGCCGGACTCCCGGTACGTGCGCACGGCGATGAACACGACGAAGAGGCCGCCGATGATGCCCATCCAGCGGAGCGCCCCGCTGGGGAGCTGGGACAGCAGAAGCGCCGTGAGGGTCATCACGGTCGTCTCCGACACCAGCGGGATCACGGCCACCCGGAAGCCCGCCCAGAAGCCGTGGCGCAGCGCGGTCACGGCGATGAGCGCGGTGAACGGACCCGGAACCACCCCCGAGAAGAGGCCGAGCAGCGAACCGAGGATGAGGGTCCGGACCATGGAAGCGGATTGCAGCGTTCAGGGGTGAAGGGAGACGCGCCGGACCGGCCCGTCCCTGTCGAGGCCCTACGGACAAACAGGGAAGAAAGTCACGAAGGGCGTCCCGCGCTACCCCAGGCGCCCGGATCCGCTGCTCACTCGTAGTACTCGACCTTGCATCCGCACCCGTCCCACATGCGCTCGTAGGTGTCCAGGCGGTCCCCCACGAAAGCCCGCACGGCCTCCTGGTCGCCGACGCGCCGGACCACGCGCTCGGTCGACGAGGGCGCCTCCACGGCCAGCAGATCGTCGCCGTCCCGCACGATGACCAGGTCACCGGCGATGAACGTGTCGTGCCGCTCCACCTCCTCCAGCGCCGGGGCCAGATCCTGCCAAGCCGCCGCGTCCATCTTCACGACGCCGTCGTCCAGACTGCGTCTGAGCTCCTCGATGTCCATGCCCCCGGGGGCTCCTGTCTCGAAGTCACGTTGGCGGAGCGTCCCGTGCGCGTGCCCGCCGGGAGCCCCTCCGTCCACCTTGTGAGAATCGCCGCGGCCGGTATCGTGTTCCCCGCGGGCTCGGCCGAGGCCCGTCCGCCTCCGGGGCCTCCGCCCTCTACTGCGCCATCCAGTCGGCCATGGGGGACGCGCATGAAGCTCACGTTCCTGGGAACACGCGGCCAGATCGACGCCCGGACCCGACGCCACCGCATGCACACCGCGGCAGAGGTCTCCTACCGGGGCCGCCGCGTCATGGTGGATGCCGGCGAGGACTGGCTGGGCCGCCTCGACGACGTGCGTCCCCGGGCTCTGGTGCTCACCCACGCCCACCCCGACCACGCCTGGGGGCTGAAGAAGGGTGCGCCCGCGCCGGTATGGGCCACCGCAGAAACGTGGGACGCCATCGGCGACTACCCCATCCCCGACGGACGGCGTCACCTGGTGCAGCCGCGCACGCCGTTCACGCCGGTGGAGGGCATCACCCTCGAGGCCTTCCCCGTGGAGCACTCCATCCGATCGCCGGCGGTGGGCTATCGCATCACCGCGGGGAGGGTGACGGTCTTCTACGTCCCGGACCTGGTCTACATCCCGGAGCGCGCCGAGGCGCTGGGCGGGTGTGCGGCCTACATCGGCGACGGCGCCACCATGAAGCAGTCCTTCGTGCGAAAGGCGGGCGACCACCTGGTGGGCCACGCCCCCGTCTTCACCCAGCTGGGGTGGTGCCAGGAGGAGGGCGTGCCGCGGGCCATCATCACCCACTGCGGCAGCGAGATCGTGGAAGGCGACGAGCGCACGCTCCTGGCGCGCCTCCGGGAATGGGCCCGGGAGCGCGGCGACGTCGAGGCGGAATTCGCCCACGACGGGATGGTGGTGGTGCTGCGGGGCTGAAGCCCTCGCTCAGGCCTCGACGAGGATCTTCTCCTCGTCGGCGCCCATCTCCACCAGGGCGCGGGTCACGTCGTCCACGAAGTCCATGGGGCCGCACACGTAGAAGGTCTGCCCCATGTCGTCGATGTGCTCCCGCAGATAATCCGCGTCGATCCGGCGGTCGTCGTAGCCCGGCGCGCTCTCCCGGGTGCACGTGAGCACGCATCGATCGCCGAGCAGGTGGCGGAGCTCCTTCTCGCAGATCACGTCGGCGGGCGTGTCGTTGCTGAAGAGGAGGCGGCAGCGTTCCAGCTGCTCCGCGCCCATGTGGCGGAGGATGGCCAGAAAGGGGGTGATGCCCGCACCGCCGGCGATGAAGGTGCCCGGGCCGTGGTCGGTGATCACGCCGAAGGCCTCCGAGAGGCGGACCGAGTCCCCGGGCCGCAGCCGGTGGAGACGGACGGTGAGGCCGTCGGTCTCGGGATACGCCTTGATGATGAACTCCAGCACCGGGGCGTCGCGCTCGGACGTGGGCGTGAAGGGATGGCCGTCGTCGCGCCGTCCCGTCTGGTCCAGGGCCAGCTCCACCCCCTGCCCCGGCTCGAAGGCGAGGCCCTCGGGGCGGGAGACGATGAACTGCTTCACGTCATGGGTGACGAAGGCGGTGTGCAGGATCTCGGCCTTGTATTTCATGAGGATGCTCCGCTGCGGGCAGCGTGTACCCGGAAGTCGTTGGGCTTGTGGCGCTTACCGCGTCACACCCGGATCGTTCCGATCCCCGTCCGCCGCTCCCTCCCCTTCGTCGGCGTCCGGCGCCAGCTCCTCACCGGCCACGGCCCGGGCGTGCTCCCCGGGCGTCTGCGCCTCGCCTTCGTCCGACGCGTCCGCGTCCCACTCCTCCCGCACCTCCAGAAGGCGGGCGTCGATGTCGGCGGCCAGGCGCTCGTAGACCTCCTGGGAGAGGAGCCCGCTGCGATAGGCCTCGGTGGCCTGGCGGCGCTCGGCGAGGAGCACCTGGCGCAGCGCCCGGGAGAGCTCGCCGGCCCGGAGGTCGGCGTGCTCCACGTGGAGGGTGCGCAGGCGCTCCTGCCCCTCCCGCACCCGCTTGCGGTACTCCTCCCGGACATCCTCCAGGAGATCGGGGTCGGTGGTGCCCGACGACGTCATCTCGTCGATGACTTTCAGCGCCCGCTGGGCCACGTGCAGCCGTCCGCGGGTGAGCTCGTACTCCTCGCGGGCCTCGTGACGACGGGTGAGGCCCAGTCGCCCCAGCACCGGCGCCATGGTGAAGCCGTGGAGGAGGATGATGAGGGTGACGACGCCGAAGGTCATGGTCACCAGGAGGTCCCGGTGGGGGAAGTCGGGCGCCAGGCTCAGGGCGAGCACCATGCAGATGCCGCCGCGCAGCCCACCCCACCAGAGCACGCCCGTCCACGACCACGGCATGTGCCGCCCCCGGGCCCGCAGGAAGCCCCCCACGGCTCCGGCCACCACGCCCCGGGACACGAGCACCGCGAGGTAGGCTACCAGGATGGGGAACCACGCGCTCACCAGCCCGCCGATGTGCACCTCGAAGCCGATGAGAAGGAAGACCAGGGAGTTGAGGGCGAAGGCCACGTACTCCCAGAAGCTCTCCACCGAGATGCGGGTCGAGGCGCTCATGCCGTGGCGCGCGGCGTAGTTGCCGCAGAGCATGCCCGCCGACACGGTGGCGATGACCCCCGACACCTCGAAGTACTCGGCAGCGACGAAGGAGCCGTAGGCCGCGATGGTCGTCAAGGTGATCTCGATCATGGGATCGTCGATGCGCTTCATCACCTCGGCCACCCCCAGCCCCAT
>JASFRY010000421.1:0-4561 GCA_050114675.1 Gemmatimonadota bacterium
CGAGATCAAGAAGTCCATCTTCTCGGTGCTCAACTTCGCCCTCACGGACCAGGGCGTGCTGCCCATGCACTGCTCGGCCAACGTGGGCCGCGACGGTGACGTCGCCCTCTTCTTCGGGCTGTCGGGTACGGGGAAGACCACCCTGTCCGCCGACGCGCACCGGGGCCTCATCGGCGACGACGAGCACGGCTGGAGCCGGCACGGCGTCTTCAACTTCGAGGGCGGATGCTACGCCAAGACCATCCACCTTTCGCCGGCGGGCGAGCCCGAGATCTTCCGGGCGACCCAGATGTTCGGGACCATCCTGGAGAACGTGATCCTGGACGAGGACACCCGGGAGATCGACTTCGGCGACGGCTCCATCACGGAGAACACCCGGGCGTCGTACCCCATCCACTACATCCCCAACGCGGTGAGCACGGGGCAGGGCGGCCAGCCCAAGAACGTGATCTTCCTCACCGCCGACGCGTACGGCGTGCTCCCTCCCATCTCCAGGCTCACGCCCGAGCAGGCCATGTACCACTTCCTGTCGGGGTACACGGCCAAGGTAGCCGGGACGGAGCGGGGCGTGACCGAGCCCAAGGCGGCGTTCAGCGCGTGCTTCGGGGCACCCTTCCTGCCCCGCCACCCCAACGAGTACGCCGAGTTGCTGGGCAAGCTCCTGAAGGAGCACAACGCCCACGTTTGGCTGGTGAACACCGGGTGGACGGGCGGTCCCTACGGGGTGGGCAAGCGCATGGCGCTGGGCCACACCCGCAGCATGGTGAAGGCGGCCCTGGCCGGCCAGCTCGACCACGTGGAGACCGAGCCCCATCCCGTGTTCGGCGTCCACGTGCCCAAGCAGGTCCACGGCGTCCCGTCGGAGATCCTGGATCCGCGCAACACCTGGGAGGACAAGGACGCCTACGACGCCCAGGCCGAGAAGCTGGCCCGGATGTTCAAGGACAACTTCGCCCAGTTCGCCGATCAGGTCTCCGACGAGGTGAAGGCGGCGGGGCCGAAGTGACGCGGCGGCGTTGAGCGCCGGCGAGCACGCGCCAGGGGCCGCTCCTCCGTCCTCGGACGGGGGTGCGGCCCCTTCGTTGTGGGTGCTGTTCTCCACGTACCTGCGCATCTCGCTGCTGGGGTTCGGCGGGCCCAACGCCCACCTGGCCCTCATGCTCGACGAGGTGGTGGAGCGGAGGCGCTGGCTGAGCCGGGAGCGCTTCCTGGAGATCGTGGCCATCACCAACCTCCTCCCCGGCCCCAACTCCAGCGAGGTGGCCATCCACGTGGGCTACACCCAACGGGGGTGGCCCGGCGCCCTGACCACGGGCCTCACCTTCCTGGCGCCCACCTTCGTCATGGTGACGGCCCTTTCGGCCCTCTACTTCCGCTTCGGGACGCTGCCCCAGGTGTCGGGCGTCTTCTGGGGCCTCCAGCCCGTCATCGTGGCCATCGTGCTGTCGGCGGGGTGGAAGATCGGCCGCGCCGGGGTGAAGACCCCGGTCCAGGCCGGGCTGGCGGTGGTGGGCGCCGGGGTGAGCCTGGTGTCGGGTCGGGGGATCGTCGCCGCCATGGTGCTGGCGGGGCTGGTGACGTGGTGGCTGCGGCGGGCGGAGCGGGACGGGGCGCGGCCGAGGTCCGGGCGCCCGGGGGAGGACGGCCGCGGCCCGGGCGATGACCAGGGGGACGGCGGCGCCCGCGGGGGAGACGGCGGCGGGGCGGCGCGGCGGAGCTGGCTCCTGCTGCCCGCAGGCGCCGCCGGTGCCGGCTCGGTGGGAGGCGTGGCCACCGTCTTCCTGCTGCACCTGGGCATCGGATGCGTCCTCTTCGGAGGCGGGTACGTGCTGGTGGCCCTCCTCCAGCCTTACGCCGTGGGGCAGTACGGGTGGCTCACCAACGCCCAGTTCCTGGACGGCGTGGCGCTGACGCAGGCGGTGCCGGGGCCCATCTCCACCCTGTCGGCCTTCGTGGGCTATGCGGCCGCGGGCGTGCCCGGGGCCGTAGCGGGCACCGCCGGCATCTACCTGCCCGCCTTCGTGGGCGTGCTCCTGGTGGCGCCCCGCCTGGAGCGCCTGCGCCGGGTGGACGCCGTGCGCCATGCCCTGGAGGGGGTGGTGGCCGTGGCCGCGGGCGCCATCGCCGGGGTGGGCCTCTCCCTGGCCGTCTCCGGGATCCGGGACCCGGTGGGCGGGGTCATCGCCGCGGCGGCGTTGGGTCTGGCGACCTGGAAGAAGGTGCCCGCGCTGTGGCTGGTGGGCGGCGGGGTGGCGGCGGGGCTGGTCCGGATGCTGGCGGGATAGAGGAAGCGGGGGCGCGTCACCCCGGCGAGCGCCGTCGCACCACCATCGCCGCCACCAGCGCGCACAGCAGGAGGGCGAGCGCGGCGCCGAGCCCGTCCTTCATCGGCAGCCCCGGCCCGGCAGTGGACAGGCGCGTGTTGTCGCCCAGCCAGCTCAGCATCCACGGGCCGGGCGCCACGCCGAAGGCCGTGCGGAAGGCCTCCTCCACGGGCGCCTCCGACGTCCAGAAGCGGGCGAAGGCTCGCCGCCCGAACCGGTTCTCCAGGTCCGACAGGACGTAGTCGTCCAGGCTCGCGAAGGCGGAGCGCCAGGAGCGGTCACCCACGGCCAACGCAGGGGAGTGCCGGGCGAGCCAGAGGTAGCCGCCAGGGTCGTCGTCCCCCACCGACGGGTCCAGGAAGACGCGGGCACACCCCGACACCTCCTGCGCCAGGCACTGCTCCGCGGGGACGGAGGTGAGCCCGTAGGCGTTCCAGCGGCTGCCCAGCGGGAACGCACGGGGGCGCGACCAGGGCCGGATCGGGCGCTGCCGTGGTGCCCCGTCGGAGGTCCGGGCGGCGAAGGCGGTGCCCCCGTCCGTCAGCCAGCGCATCACGTCGGGACCCGGGAGCCCGTAGCGGGCCACCAGGCGGCACACGCCCGCCAGGTCGGCGGAGAGGTCCGACCTCCTCGAGGACCGCAGGAAGCTCCGGGCCACGGCCGGGCCGCTGCCCGTGACCAGGGCGCGGAGGCAGTAGGTCCGCCCGTCCCTCGAGCCCACGTAGGTCTCCCAGGTCGTGCGCGTATCCACCGGGATCCCGGGCGCGCCCATCTGGCCCGTGGCCAGGACGAAGAACCCCACCGTCACTCGGCTCTCCCGGTCGACGCGGGACGCCAGCGCTTCGCGGAGGAGGTCGAGGGTGTCCCCCTCGATCCAGCCCCGTGGGGCACCCACCAGGACGTGCTCCGGCGAGGAGGCGACGAGGGCCGAGAGGGAGTCGGACCAGCGCATGCGCTGCAGCACGTCCCGGGCACGGCGGGCCTGGCGCTTGAGGGCGTCGTAGCGCACGACCTCGGGCGCCCGGGCGTCGGGTACCCTGGGCGCCCGGGGCTCGGGAGGGAGGAGCCAGACGGCGACGAGCGCCAGCCACGCGCCCACCGCCGCGATCCAGTGCCTCATCCGAAACGCCATCTCGTGCTCCTCATGGCCAGGGCTCCGAAGGCGACGATCCACAGCACGGCGACGAGGAGGAGGGGGTCGAGTCCCGCCTGGGACGCAGGGCGGTGCTCCAGCACCCAGCCGCGCCACGCCGCGGCCAGGGCCCGCTCGTCCATCCCCGAGGCGTAGCGCAGCGCGTCGCCGGGGCTGGCGTCGCCCCGTGCCAGGAGCCGGTCCCACGCGCCGGCGCCTCCCTCCTGGAGGGCGATCCAGAGCAGCGCCTTCCGGGCGGGGCCGGTGAGGGGTGCCAGGAAGTCGGGCGAGATGTCCAGCGCCTTCAGGTAGGCGTCACACGTGTCGACCGGTCCCTGGTCGAGGCAGGCGCGACGCTCGTCGTCGGCGTCCCGCCGCCACGAGAACATGCGGCCCACCAGCGCCCGGCGCTCCTCGGGGCCGTACCACCGCGTTAGGGGATAGGCGTCGTCCTGGAGGTCGGCGCCCAGCGCCACCCAGCACGCCTCCGGGTCCCCGTCGAAGCAGGCACGCGCCGTCACGGAGGGCGCCGACGCCAGCTGCCGGTACACCTGCGCCGGGTCGGTGGGAGGCTGGACGTTTCCCGGGGCCCAGCGCGCCACGCGCGTCCCCTGGAGGTCGCTGGCCAGGAGGTAGGCGATGCCGGTGCGTACGGTGGCCTCCACCGCGCTCCTGGGACGGAAGCGTCGCAGCTCCACGCGGCGCACCGGACCCCGTGCCTCGATGCGCTCATCCCCCGAAGACCACTGGAAGACGAAGGGAACGGTGCCGAGGGAGGGGGACGTGGCCGCGAAGCGCGCGTAGCCCTCGTTCCAGACGTCCCGGAAGACGGCCCGGGCGTCGTCCACCTGCGCCGGGAGGGTGATGACGTGCAGGGGTCCCACCTGGATCGTGTCGGTGGCCGGGCCGGCGTGGACGCGTTCGGCCTGCCGGCGCCGCACGTCGGCCGCCTCCGCCGCCACCCGGGCCTCGTCCACCAGGGGGGCGAGGCTGTCCAGGCGCTGCCGGAGCGCCGCTTCGGTGGCCATGCTTCGGGTCTGCACGTCCCGGGTCGGCATCGCGCGGGTCGGCATCTCCCGCGTACCCTGCGCGCGTGCCGCGACCG
>JASFRY010000422.1:0-4561 GCA_050114675.1 Gemmatimonadota bacterium
CCAGGCGGGGTCGGCGTACCACAAGGCCCAGCAGCAGTCGTTCATCGGCGCCTGCCCCGAGTGTGGCGCCGGCCAGCTCGCCTACGAGGAGGGCTGCATGAAGTGTCACATCTGCGGGTACTCGGAGTGCGGATAGAGATTTCTGAGACCACCAGCGAGCGCTGGTCGAAGGAATCAACGCAGCAATGGGGGATCGTCGCCTTGACGGTGTCTGCCATCCCCTTCGAGGCCCGGTCAGCCCGGTAGCGGACCGCCATATAGGGGACTGTTCCTCGGCACCCAGGGCGTGCGCGGGATGCTCGTCTGGGGAGGCGCAGCCCTCCTGTGTGTGGTCCTGATTCTTGCGGTGAAGGTCTGGTACTGGCTTCTCATCTGCGATGCCCCGGCCGTAAAAGGTGGCCCTGAGGGTCTGTCCGGGTGCTCAGGAGCTCGGTGCGGCGAGCAGGGGCGGATCGCGGAACTCGACCATCGTGCCCCGCTCGCACCGCAGGAGCACCTCGTGGACGACGAAGCCAGCCGTCGAACCGTCAGCGAGGGCCCGGAACGCCAGGGTCATGCCGCTCCCGAAGCCGTCCCGGTCCATGCCGCGAACCCGGATCCGACCGCCTCCACGCTCTTCGACCCCGACGTCGGGGGTATCCACCCAGGCGAATCGGGCCGCGTCCCACGAGAGCACGACGTCCATCTCGGCGTCCTGGTTCCAGCAGGGACGGGTCGGGGAGAAGGTGAGTCGAACGAGGGCGCCCGCGGATACTGAGGAGCCCGTGATGGTCACCATCAGGCTTGACGACCCGGTGTCCGCAGGCGCCGTGGGCGAGTCCGAGCACCCACAGAGGTTGAGAACTGCGCCGACCGCGATCAACGCCCAGCGCCTGCCGCCGAGCCCGAGATCGAGATGCGGGGTTTTCATGACACACCTCCCGTGCGAATTGGTCATGGGTCCGGGTGCCCTCACCCGGCCTCGTCTCCACGCACAGGATCGCACGCCGGATCTGCTCATTTCCCGGGGAACGGCATGGGCCGACTTACCAGCACAGATGCGGCGGCCTATTATGCGCGCGTCGCCTCAACGCCGAGAAAGCCCCTTGGGATCTTCCGAATCCGCAACCCTCTCCTTGCTCCGCGCGGCAGCACGGGGTGATGTCGACGCCAGGAACGAGGCGTGGTCTCGCATGCATGCGGAGATCCTGCGGGTGGTTCGATCGCAGCGTCGACGCTGGTCGGGTGACTGGACGCTGGAGACCCAGGCGCTCGCCAGCGAAGTGTTCATCAAGCTCTGCGGGAAGCGGCCCCTCGAGCCACGTGACCGGAAGCACTTCTTCACGACGCTCGCGAAGGCTGTCCGACACATTCTGGTGAACTACGCCGAGTCGAAGCGCACCTTGAAGCGGGGCGGCGGAATCCTCGAGGTTCCGCTCTCCTCCGTCCAGGACTCGATCCTGTCGGAGCAGGTTTCCGAGTCCGTGCTCGACGTGCACGAGGCGCTGGCCCGGTTCGAGGCGTTGGATGCTCGAGGCGCGGCGGTGGTGGAGCTCCGGTTCTTCACAGGACTCACCTACGAGGAGATCGCCGAGACCCTGGGGATCTCGCGGGCCACGGCGGTGCGGGACTGGGAGTCGGCGCGCCTCTGGCTGGCACGGGAGATTCGGGGATCGATGCCTGCGTCCACCGATCCGGGCGGGACGCTCGATCCATGAGCCCAACACGATGGGACCGGATCAAGGAGATCTTGACTGCGGCTCTGTCGGCCCATCCTGACCAGAGAGAGGCCATCGTCGCCGAGCTCAGCGGCGGCGACACGGCGCTCGAGGCCGAGGTTCGGTCGTTGCTGGATGCAGAGGCCGACGGGGACCGGCTCGAGAGCCTGGGGAGGTCCCTGTGGGGCCCCGATGCGGCGATGCCGGTTCTGGTGGCCGAGGCCCTGGAAGGCCGCTACGAAGTCGAGAGAGAGATCGGCTCAGGCGGTATGGCCACGGTCTATCTGGCCCATGACGTGCGCCACCACCGCAAGGTCGCCCTGAAGGTCCTGGATCCGGAGGTGGCCAGGTCCATCGGGAGGGAGCGTTTCCTGGCGGAGATCCGGACCACGGCCGGTCTCCAGCACCCGAACATCCTCCCGCTGTTCGATTCCGGCGAGGCCAACGGCTTCCTGTTCTATGTCATGCCCTTCATCGACGGACCCACGCTTCGGGACCGCCTGAAGGAGGAGCCCCAGCTTCCTGTCGACGAAGCCGTACGGATCGCCACCCAGGTGGCCGACGCCCTGGCATACGCTCACCGCAAGGGCATCATCCACAGGGACGTCAAGCCGGCGAATATCCTGCTGCAGGAAGGGCACTCGCTGGTGGCGGACTTCGGAATCGCGCGCTTCGCGGCGGCCGAGACCCAGACGCGATTCACCGAAGCCGGGAAGGCGATCGGGACCCCCCGGTACATGAGCCCGGAGCAGGCCCGGGCCGAACGGACGGTGGACCAGCGCACGGACGTGTACGCGCTGGGATGTGTGCTGTTCGAGATGCTGGCGGGCAGGCCACCCTTCGACGGTCCGACGCACACCGCCGTCCTCGCCCGGCTCCTTACCGGACCGCCGCCGTCGCTGGCGCGCCTTCGACCGGCCGCAGCTGCCCTGGAACCCGTTGTGGCCCGGGCCCTTCAGGCACGCGCACAAGACCGGTTCCCCACCGCCGATACCATGGCGCGAGCCATGGCGTCGGTCCTCTCCGATTCGAACCGCGCGCCGAGCGTGCGCGGACCCTTCCGACGCTCCTGGGTCGTCGGACTCGCCTCCGCGGTGGCGCTTGTGGCCATGGGAGGCGTCGTGACCATGTCGCGCGCGTGCACCGGTCCCGGGGCCGAGAAGGCAGCCACCATCGTCGTCCTGCCTTTCCGTCCGGTGGGCGAGGGCGCGCAGGCGATCGCCCAGGGAATCACCATCGCCACCCGGGATCGGCTGGCGGGGATCGAGGGCATCCAGGTCGTCGGCGGGGTGACGAGCTCCGCCGAGACGGTGCGGGACCTGGCTCCCCCGACCGTCGCGGCGGAGATCGGCGCCGACTACGTCCTCAAGGCCACGGTGGAGTGGTACTCGGCCTCGGACTCCGTGGAGGTCTCGCCAGAGCTGTTCGGAGCCGACGGAATCCAGATCGACCTCTGGAGAGACCACCCCATCGGCCTCAGCGAGGCCAGCCTGTCGGAGGTGGAACGCACCATCGCCGGGGACGTGGCCAGGGCGCTGGACCTCACGGTAGGCCAGGCAACGAGGGCGAACCTGACCCCACCGCGGCGTAACCCCGCTGCCTACGAGGCCTACTTGCGGGGCATTCAGCTGACGGGCGAGGCGCGCGAAGCCCGCCTGGAAGAAGCCATCGCCCTGGACTCGACCTTGGCTCCTGCCCACGCGGCGCTGGCATACGACGCCCTCCGGAGCGTGCTCACATCCCGGTCGGCGAAGGACAGCGCAGACCTCCGCGACCATGCCCTGGCGGCCATCCGTCACGGACCGGGCCTCCCTGACGGGTACATGTGGATGGGGCTCTTCCATCGCACCGTCACCCGCGATGCCGATTCCGCGCTGGCGTACATGAAGGAGGCTCGGATTCTGGGCCCCGGCAATGCGATGGTCATGCACTTCTCGGCGTCCGTGTTCTGGCTCGACGGACAGATGGACAGCGCTCTGGTTCAGGCCCAACGGGGCGCCGGCCTCGACCCCCTGTCTCCCAACGCAGTATCGCGCGTATCCCGGCTTCTGCTGTTCAAGCACTCCCTGGACGAGGCGTGGGCGCGTCACCTCGAGGCCCGCCCCTACGCCATCCAGCAGGAGTTTACCACCGCATTGGTGGACGGCTCCCTGATCATCGCCGCCATGGGCAAAGGGGACTCGGCTCGGGCCTACCTTTCCCATCTTCCCGACCCCCGCTTGAGGACCAGGGCGGCGGTAGAGCTCCGTGATATCGACCTTCCGGGTTGGCTGCTGGAGGACTCCCTCGGCCTGCGCGTCTGCGCTCTCCCCGCCGAACCGGACTGGCGCGGCCGCGCCTACGATCGCCAGATCGCGTGTGGGCTCGACGAGTGGCGCCGTGGGAATCTCTCTCGTGCGCGTGTCCTGGCAGATTCGGCCCGTGCCGCGTTTCGCGCTCTCGTGAACGCTCGCCCCCGGGACGAGCGGCTTCGGATGCGGCTGGCGTACGCGCAATTCGTTCTGGGAGAGAGGGACGAGGCTCTGATCCAGGCAGACAGCAGCCTGGACGCGCTGAACACCTACTGGGACTTCTATCCGGGTGCAGTCAACGCGCTCAACTACGTGCGTCTTGCGGCGATGGCCGGAGATGCGGAACGCGCCGTGCCCGAGCTCCGCCGGATGTTGGACGGCTACTCCCCGCTGACGCGCGCCTGGCTGAGGGCGGATCCCGCCTTCGATCCGCTACGCGGCGTCCCGGCGTTCGACGCGCTCCTGGAAGATCGTATGCGTTGAGCCCCGCGTTTCGGAGCATCCTGCGCAGCCCGAGATCCACCTCCAGGCAGGGCGAGTCGCCGGAAACCGGGCGGTCCGCGGCCCTCCGCT
>JASFRY010000423.1:0-4558 GCA_050114675.1 Gemmatimonadota bacterium
GCGGAAGTTGAAGTACACGACCGATCCCAGGACGGAGGGGTCACCGTTCCACTGGCGCTGCCACCACGCGTAGGAAATCACCGCCACGGCCTCGGCACCGGGACGGTCGTCGTCGGGGGTCAGGGGACGGCCTGCGCTCATGGCGACGTCCAGCACCTGGAACGCGTTTCCCGACACGGCTTCCAGGAAGACGACCTCGGTGGATTCCTCGTGACGGATGCTGGCGGCATACCCCGCCTGGATGGCGGCCAGCCCCTCGAAAGCGTCGGAGCCACCTCCGGCGTAGTCCTGGTAGTCCAGGTACGACACGTTCCCGAACGGGTCGTCGTCCGAGGAGTCGAACACCCGCACCAGCCCGCGTGCATCCGCACCGGGGAAGGGCTGGTGAAACCCGTTGGCGTAGGTGAAGACGCCTACCCCCGCCGACAGGCCGAGGGCCAGCGTGAAGACGGCAGCCCCGCTGTGGAGGGGACGGCGAAGCAGGCTCTTGAACGCGGCGGTGATCTGGCTCATGGAGGGAATCATGGGCCGTGTGCCCGCTCCAGGCCACTCGGACACGCCCATCCGCTCACGGCATCCCGGCACGGAGATCCCGCGCTCGCCCCCATCTCTCATGGGACACGCGACGCCTCCTTGGAGTGGCAGCCCACTACCCGGCGCACACTCCGAAGCCCTCCCACCGGCGGGCCAGGAAGCTGGCCAGCTCCCCACGAGCGAACTCCACCTGATACGAGGGCAGGCTCCCTCGGTGCGGCGCCTCGCGGAAGCGCAGGTAGATTCCGCCGACCACACCGCAGCGCAGCCGATCGCCGCCGTCGCGGGACGATTCGCCCACGGCGAACAGCAGCGATTTCACGTACAGGTCGTCGGCCGCCCCCGGGCCGCCGGCCTCGGCCAGCGTGCCGGTCTTCGCGTAGACGTCCGCCGGCAGACCTGCCCGGCGCCACGCGTCGAGGAGGCCACGCGCAGTCCCGTCGATGGGGACGTCGCCCAGCGCATGGAGAAGCCTGGGGTACCACGCCTGCTTCCTCAGGCCCAGGGGTTCCGGTGCCGTGGCCCGCGGCGCACTGGGCACGAAGGTGAGCTGCATTCGCTGGTCGGTGACCACGCGGCCGAAGCCGTTGACCAGGTCCAGGAGCGTCCACCCGTTCTCCCAGGCTCCGAAGGCGTACCGGTACAAAAGGCTCACGTCCGTGGCCTCCGGCGCCGACGGGGCCAGAAGGGCCGGACGGGAGGCCGACGGGAGCACCTCTCGGGGCAGATCCACCGGGGTACCGTCGGAGAAGGTGAGCCCCTGCCAGACGCGGCTGCTCCGGCCGGCGGCGTCGGCGACGACCGGATCCGTGGCCACGTCGAAGAGCTCGTTCAGGCCCTCGGACACGCTGCTCCGCAAGAGGCGCTCGCGGGGGACCGCGCCGTCTCGAAGCGCAAGGTCCGGCCGGACGCCCGTCAACACGCGGCCGCGGAGGCGGAAGCGTCCACGCCCCCCGGCGTCGGTCATCCTGGCGCCGTCCCAGATCCCTGCCATGAGGAGTGACGCAGCATACTCGTTGTTGGAGCAGCGGAGGAAGTACTCCAGATCGAGCCACCCGTCGGACGGTGGCGCGCAGTTCAGCGACGAGCGGAAGGCCCGGCCCCTCGGGATGGCCGGAAGCCCGAGTACGCTGGTGACGGGCCCACTGTGGGCGGGGATCTCCAGGGTGGCGAGCTCCGGTCGCTGCGACAGGATCGCCGCCGCGAGGAGCGGCTTAACCGCCGACCCCGGGGTGACGCGCTCCAGGAGATTGCTGCGACCTCGACTCGGCCGATCGCCCACCTCCGCCACCGCCAGGATCTCTCCGTCGGGTATCCGCCCCAGCACGACGATGGCGAAGTCCACGTCCAGCGGAAGATCCTTGACGAAGGAGCTCAGGCCCCTGGTGAGACCGCGGCTGGCGTCGGAGTCCACGGACAGGCGGAGCGACGACGTGCTCGAAGGCTCGGCGGCCGCCGTGGCGGACCGGTTCCCCAGAGCGGAGAACATGTCCAGGGGCGGATACGATGCGCTCCGCCGTCGCATGCGGCCGTTGATCCACTGCTTGCTGGACAGCACCCCGTCCCAGTATTCGCCGAACACCACAGGCTCGAGGGGGTCGATTCCCAACACCGCCCCCGTCTCCAGGGGCACCGAGTCCCCGGCGGAGACGCGGCGGCCGTCCACCCACAGATCCGCCCACCCGGCACGCACCGATCCGGGATCGCCGTCGCCGGAGGCCAGCCTGAGGATGGCCTGGGGAATGCGCTCCTCCGACATGCAGTAGGCCCGCACGGCCAGGCCTTCCGGAGTGAACTCGCACACCTGCCGGCGCCCCCGCACCCGGCGGGTGAGCCGAACGGGCTCCCTCAGGGGAATGGTCGCCCTGGGGCCCAGGAGGCCGTTGCCCCGCTGGACGTCACGTGCCCGGATCTCCCCGTCCCACTCCTCTTCCGCCGGAGAGCGCACCCGGAGGCTCCACGCTTCGGTGGAGCGGGTGAGCTCCGGCGCGTCACCGCCCGTCCACCGGGTGCGGAAGACCGAGGGGTTGTGGGCCTGGAGGCGGTGGAACCACCCGGGTTCCTCGCGGGCCAGGGCCAGGCGCCTCCTCTGGAACCGGTTGTAGACATCCACCTGGTCGTGGAGGAATCCCGCCGGCCGGAAGGAGGGGAAGGAGACGGTATCGGCCACGACTACCAGCGTGTCGTACGACACCACCTCGCCGTCGGGAAGGAGCACCCGGACCGGGTCCACGCGCACCAGCGTCTCGGAGCCAGCCTCGCGGATGAGCTCGTCCAGGGCGGTCAGGAACGTCTCGTAGTCGAGTCCCTTCCGCGTAGAGGCGTCAGCGGAGGCGCGGACCACGTGGTAGGCCACGGCACCGATGCCCGCAACCGTGAGGGCCAGGAGACCGCCCACCACGCATGTCAGAATGAGGCCGTCGCGCTTCATGGCTCGCTCCGCGCAGGTGTCCGAGGCTCATGGGTCGCGAGGGCGACCACGATCCCGGTGGCCATCCCGCTCACGAGCACCACGTCGGCCCACGAGTTCAGGCCCAGGAAGGGCATGTTCTGCCCCGTGAGCGGCACGAGCCCCAGATTCGACGCCGCCACGTAGACCGCCGGGATGGTCAGCCATAGCGCGCCGCCCACGGTCATCGCCAGGACCACGAGGCCCGTCGAGGTCTCCTGAATCGTGGCTCGCACCCGGACCACCCAGATCCCCACCACCACCAGCAACGCGAGGTAGAGGAGGAGCACAGCGAGGCCACCCAGGGCCCCGTGCTCCGAGAGGACATAGACGGCGAAGGTGTCTTCGGCGTAAGACACGGCCGTGGGCACGCCGCGTCCCAGCAGGGTGGTGCCGGCGAATCCGGTGCCGGTCCACCCCGACGCCGCGTAGGCCAGTCCGCCCCACACCTGCTCACGTGAGGGCGCCGCCGCCATGAGGGCCTCGGTGGGCCCGGCGAAGGCCAGCGCCTCCTCGAGGAGACCGGGGTCGGACGCGGCGACGCTCCGCACCGTAGCGCGGGTGACGGGGCCGGAGAGTCCCACCCGACGGAGCCCGTCGACGAGGCCGTTCCCCACGTTCGCGTAGGCTTCGGCATAGGCTGGCACATCCGGCGCGTTCCTGAGCTCCGTCAGGGACGGCTTCAGCACCGCCCATGCCAGGAGGGTGACGCCAGCAACCAGCGTGAGAGAGGCCAGGGACAGGGAAGCCGGAAGGCGATCGATGCGTGCCGCGAGGAGCACGGTCACGAACATGGGCGCGAAGAAGACCAGGCCCAGTCCGAAGTCGAAGAGCATGAAGACCAGAAGGACCCCAACGGGAATGACCAGGAGCCCCAGCGCCTCGAGATGCCCCCATCGTCTGGCGCGGTGCCCGGGCAACTCCAGAACCCGCCGGCATGTCAATCCCGCCCGGATGGCCAGGAGGAAGAGCATGAAGACCAGGGCGAAGCGCACGAAGGGGGGCACCTGCTGCGTGTTGAGGAAGATCAGAGCACCCAGCACCAGAAGCACGCCCATCCAGCCCACGCCAGAGAAGAGCGCATGGCGCAGCTCTCTGAATGCGTAGAAGTAGCGGGCGACGCGGGATTCCTCGTCCCCAGGTGCTCTGCGAGCCAGCCAGATCCCCACCACGAGAGCGGCCACTGACAGCGTCGCCATGCTCTCCCACGGCCATGGCGAGAAAGCCAGCGCGCCGACGCTCACCACGGCCAATAGCGCCACATAGAGAATCCAGCCACGGCGGTCTGAACGGGTCGACCAGGCGGTCCACCCCACAGCGTGATCCAGCGCGATGAGACCCAGGAGCACCAGGACAGGCACCAGGGCCAGCTCCGGAGCGTGGATCGCCAGCACGAGCACCACGGACACGCCGGCGGCGAGGGCGAAGGAGGTCAGGGGACTCCCCCCGTTTCCGTGGGTGGTGATGACGCCGAGGGGCGTGTCGCTCATCTCCTCCGAAGCGCCGAGCCGGGTGACGCCCATGGCCAGCCAGGCCGCCAATCCCACCACCACTACCACCAGGCTCGCAGCGGCC
>JASFRY010000424.1:0-4536 GCA_050114675.1 Gemmatimonadota bacterium
CGGTGTGCGCAAGGAGGCGGCGGAGTTGGACGGGTGGCTGAAGGACGTGGCCCCGTCCCACGATCTGCGCAAGCGCTTCCACGGCCATCCCGAGAAGTGGGAGGCGTTCGTCACCGCCTACCACGAGGAATTGGACGCCGAATCCGAAGGCCTGGACACCCTCCGGGAGGCGGCGCGGCGCGGCACCGTCACCCTCCTGTACGCCTCGCGGGACCCTGAGCACAACAACGCGCTGGCCCTCAAGGCGTACCTGGAGAAGCACGCCGGGGCGAGGTGAGCCAGGGCCCCGGCGCCGGCCGCCATGGGGCGCGGATGCTTGTGCCGGAGGCCGCACCGGCACCGGCGCAGGGGATCGTCGGTGCGCGGGGGGTGTACTCCACCGTTCTCAACCCGTACCGTAGTCGTTCCGGGCACGCCGGCGCGAGATCCCGTCGCCGGCGCATCGTCAGACCCAGCAGCACCGTCGCAGGATGATTCCAGCCGCCAAGTTGATCCCCGCTCTGGCCCCGGTCGTGGGCGGCACCGCCGTGCTGGTGTGGCGCTTCCAGGAGACGCGCACGCCGGTCTCGGCCAAGAAGATCCTCATCCCGCCCCTGGGCATGAGCACCGGCTTCATGATGTTCGTGGTTCCCGCCATGAGGATCCCGTGGAGCTACGCGGTGGTGGCCTTCCTCATCGGTGCCCTGGTGCTGTCGGTGCCGCTGGCGCGCACGTCGTCGCTCCACCGGGAGGGTGACGTGATCCTCATGCGGCGATCCCACGGCTTCCTGCTCATCCTGCTGGCCCTGCTGGCGCTCCGGCTCCTCCTCCACGACTACGTGGGGAAGTACCTGTCGGCCCGTCAGACCGCCGCCGTCTTCTTCGTCCTCGCCTTCGGGATGATCATCCGGTGGCGGATGGGGATGTACCGGCGCTACCGGGCCCTCCTGGAGGAGGAAGGGGAGGGGCTGCCCGGGGCGGAGGTGGCCGGGGCGGCCGGCGGAGACTGAGGGCGAGGGGCGGAGGCGTCGGACGCCCTCGCGCCGATGCCCCGGTGCTGCAGAACCCGGCGCGGCCGGATGCGGAGCGGGGCGCCGCCTCAGTCCTCCAGCGTGGCCTTCCGACCCAGGGCGTGCTCCACGGCGAAGCGGATCCCGTCCCACGCCTCGATGCCGCACCAGAACACCGTCCACACCGTGCTCTTGTGGGCGCCGTCGGCGTTGGCGAAGTAGAACTCGTTGACGCCGTTGCCCCGGCGTGACCGCCAGAACACCGCGGCGTTCTCCTCGCGCATGACTTCCCAGATGGCTCGCCCCAACCCCTCGCCCTGGGCGTCGTCGCTCACGCAGAACTTGTCCATGTAGGCCAGCCCGTCCTCCCGGGTCAGCACGATGGCGGCGCGGTAGTGCTCGCTCACGTAGACCCGGTGGGGCGTGGTGGTCTCGAAGTAGTCCCGGGCGAGCTTCCGCCCGAAGCTGGACTCGACGAGCCGGCGGAGCCGCTCCAGGTCCACGCCCTCCCACGACGTGAAGGTGTGGATCTGCTCGCCCATGCGGACCAGGGTGCCCGACCCGCGGTGGGTGAAGAGCTCCTTGGCCATCTCGTCGGGCGTCGTGATGGAGAGCGACGTGGAGGGCGGGAGGTCCACCAGGAGGTCGTGGATCTGCTCGAGCTTCACGCGCATCCCCGAGTGGAGCCAGGGCTGGTGCATGAGGTGCTCGTACTGGGTGTTCAGGCTGATGGAGTCGATGAGCTTGCCGCGCTCGTCCAGGATGCCCCCGGTGCCCGTGAGGAAGATGATCTTGTACGGCTCGATCTTCTTCACCAGCTCGTTGGCTGCCCAGTCGGCGTTGACGTTGAGGATCTGGCCGCCGGCCGTCTCGCCCAGCGAGGCGATGACGGGGATGGAGTCGGCGGCGACGGCCGCCTCGAAGCCCGCGATGTCCACGCGCACCACCCGGCCCACCAGGCCGTAGGTGTCGGCGTCGATGACCTCCGACTCGAACACGCCGGACTGGAGCGCCGTGGCGCGCACGCCCGCCGACTGGAGGGCCTCCACCAGCCGGAGGTTCTCGCGGCGCATTACCTTGCGGACCACGGCCAGGCCCTCGGGGGAGGTGTAGCGGAGCCCGTCCACCACCTTCTTGTCGATCCCCGCCGCCGTCATCTCCTCGTCGAGCTGGGGACCGGCGCCGTGGACCACGATGGGCGTCAGGCCCACCTGCTGGAGGAAGGCCAGCGACGACACCAGGGGGTCGAGCTGATCCCGGAGAACGGCCCCGCCCACCTTCACCACGGCGAAGCGGTCGGCGTCGAGCTGGCTGAAGCGCTTGAGGTAGAGCTGGATCTCCCGGGCGCTGGCCATGGAGGACAGCAGCCGGATGATGGTGGGGCGCACGTTCTTCACCCCTTCGACGCGGGAGGGCATGTCAGGCCGAGCGCTCCTCTTCGCGATCGGTAGCCAGGGGCGGCGCGGGCGTCAGGGCCGAGATCCTGGCGTACAGATCGTCGCTCATGTCCACCTCCACCGACTGCAGCGACGGCTCGAGCTGCTCCAGGCTCCGGGCCCCGATGATGGGCGCGGTGATGCCCGGGTGGTGGGCCACCCACGCCACGGCCAGCGACACGGGGTGGTGCCCCGCCTCGTCGGCCAGGTCGCACAGCGCCTGGGCGGCCTCGTAGTCCGAGGTCTCGGCGTAGCGCTTCCGGTACATGCCGCTGACCTTGAGGCGGCCCTCCACCTCCAGGTCGCGCTTCCGGCCGTACTTCCCCGTGAGCACGCCGCCGGCCAGGGGGCTGTAGCTCACCACCGCCAGCCCTTCGTCCAGGGCCATGGGGAGGAGCTCCACCTCGGCCTGGCGCTTCAGGAGGTTGTACATGGGCTGCACCACCCGGAAGGAGGCCAACCCCTCCCGGGCCGAGACGCCCAGCGCCTTGGCGATCTGCCACGCGGCGAAGTTGCTCACGCCCGGGTAGCGGATCTTGCCCTGCGTCACCAGGTCGTCCATGGCGCGCAGCGCGTCCTCGATAGGCGTGTTCTCGTCGAAGTGGTGCAGGAAGTAGACGTCCAGATAGTCGGTGCCCAGGCGCTTCAGGCTCCCCTCCACCTGGTGCATGATGGCGGCCCGGGAGTAGCCCCGTGAGAGGGGACCCTCACCCATGGGGAAGTAGACCTTGGAGGTGAGGATCACCTGGTCCCGCTCCCCGGCCACCAGCGTGCCCAGGATGCGCTCCGACTCCCCGCCCACGTACACGTTGGCGCAGTCGAAGAAGTTGATGCCGGCCTCCCGGCAGCGCGCGTATACGTCGGCGCTGGTGGCCTCGTCCGATTCCTTGCCGAAGGTCATGGTGCCGAAGCACAGCTCCGACACGTCGATGCCCGTGGTCCCCAGGGGTACCTGCTTCATGATCCGTTCCTTCCCTTCCTGTACGTCTCGTGCACGTCGCCGAGCCTCCATGCTCCGCGACGCTCGTGATCAGCTGACGAGCTTCCTGCCGGGCCCCACCACCGGTACTCCCAGCTCCTCCAGGAGCCTGTTGAGGTCGGCCACGCCGGGACCCAGGATCCACTGCACCCGATCCCGGTAGCTGTTCCACCGCCGGGTCAGCTCCTCGTACCGGTCCTCCATGCCCTGTGTGGGTGCACCTTCCGTGTTGGCCACGGCGCCGTGGAGGTAGATGAAGAACTGGTTCAGGCGGGTGGGGAATACCGTCGGATCCTGTCCCGTGGTCCACTGGCGCTGCACCAGCATGGAGTCCACGGCGGCGATGCTGTCCTGCAGCGCCGTTCCGGCGTCGTCGATGCGCTCGGCCTCGGCGTTGTCTTTGGTGCGCTCCAGGACGGCGGCGATCTGGCCCTTCACGTCGCCCATGTCGGTGACGCCCTGGTGGAGCGCCGTGAGCTCGGTGCGGATCTTGGCCAGGAGGGCGTCGCGCTTCGCGTAGTCGGCCGCGGTGACGTCGGCGGCGACCTGGGGGATGTCACGCACCTCCACCGCGGTCTCCACCGGGTCGAGCCCCGCCACGGTGAGGCGCGCCGTGTACGTCCCCGGCGCCACGGTGCCGCCGGCCAGCGAGCCGAAGACGAAGAGGCCCTCCACGCCGGGCACCCGCTCGCGGTTCAGGTCCCACGCCATGCGGTTCATCCCGGCCTTGGCCGTGAGCTTCGCGGGCGGGTTGGGCCCGTCGCCCGGGTCGGTGGTGTAGGTGCGGACCACCTCGCCCGAGGGGTCCAGGATCTCCATACGGGCCTCGCCCTCCGGGGCGGCGGCCAGGTGGAACTGCAGGACGGCGCCCCGGGGCGGGTTGGTGCCTTCGTCGGGCGCGCTGCGGGTGCCGCCTCCCTGGCGGTACGCCGGCCCGGTGCCGTAGAGCCAGACCGGGGCCCCGGCGATGGCGTCGTGGCGCGCTTTCAGCTCCCGGAGCGGCGTCAGGTCGTCCAGGATCCAGAACGCCCGGCCCTGGGTGGCGGCCACCAGGTCGCCGTGGGCCACCTTCAGGTCGGTGACCGGCGTCACCGGCAGGTCGAGCTGGAGGGTCTGCCAGTGGCCCCCGTCG
>JASFRY010000425.1:0-4523 GCA_050114675.1 Gemmatimonadota bacterium
ACTCAGGCTCTATCTCGACGGCATGCGGAACTTCCGGCAGGGTCGCGGCATGCAGGAGACCACCGAGCTGCTACGGCGGGCGGTCGCACTGGACTCGACGTTCGCGCTGGCGGCCTACTGGGCCGGGTACATGGCGACGTACGACGATCTGCCGGCGGTGGCCGACTTCGAGCTCGCGACGCGCCAACGAGGACATCTCAGCCCGCGGGCCCAGATGCGTCTCGCGGCAGCGCTGGCTGCCGCCGAAGGCCGGCATGCCGAGGCGATCACACTCGGCCAGCACTTCGTCGAACGCTATCCAGACGACGTCGCGGGGTGGTTCCAGCTCGGCGAGCAGATCGCCCATACGGGGTACTTCGTCGGCGACTCCGCCGGAGCCGCGCGTCCGGCGTACGAGCACGCGGTCGGCCTCGACCCGGCACTGGCGCCGGCGTATTTCCACCTGGCGGTCATCGGCGGGCTGCAGGCCGACACCGCTGCGCTGGACAGGTGGGCGGCGGGGCTCGACGCGACGGGCGCGGATCCGATCTGGCCGGCCGTCCTGCGCACGACGCGAGCGGGGGTGAGCGGGGACACGGCCCTCCTCGACCGATCTGTGGACACTTTCCTGTCGGAGGAGACGCTCTATCCACCCACGACGCTCGCGGGCTCGATCGCCGAGGTCGCGGCGTCGGTGATGGTCAGCGATCCCTCGGCGAGCCGCAGGATTATGGACCGCTACCTGCAGCGCACCGTGTCCGACACCGCGCGGGCCGTCGTCACCCGACGTCGGGCGAGGCTCGAGAGCGCCCTGGGTCGGTTCGACCGGGCGGAGGAGGTGCTGCGCTCCATCGGCCCCGACCACCGGACGCTCTTCCCCTACGACCTCGCGTGGATCGCGCTCCATCCCGCCGCGACCGGCGACGAGAGGGCGAAGGAAGCCGCGCGGCTGCTGCGCGCCAGGGCTCCCGCTGCCGGCCCCGACGAAGCGGCGGTTCGACGATATCTCCTCGCCCGCCTGGCCCTGAAGCTCGGCCGGCCCGCACGCTTCCGGGCCGAGCTCGACACGCTGCGACGGGATAATGCGGTTCGAGCGGGCGACGACGGAGGGCTGGCGCGTGACCTCGTCCTGGAGCTCGCGGCGCTCGACGCCCAGCTCCGCGGAGAGCCGGAGCGGGGCCTGGACTCGCTGCTCGCGTCCCGGTACTGGACGCGCCAGGAGGTCTGGCCCCGGGAAGGTCCCGACACGTATTTCGAGGGCCCCCTCGCGGACCGCTGGCCGCAGTTCCTCAGGGCGGAGCTCCTCCGCCAGGCAGGTCGGGATGCCGACGCCGCCCTCTGGTACAAGATCTCTTCCGACGGCATCTGGCATCGGGCCATCGGCCTCGAGCGCCTCGCCGAGGTGGCCGGGGAAGAAGGTGATTCGGCACGGGCGATGACCCTCTACAAGCAGGTCGAGCGCCTCTGGGCGGGCGCCGACCCCGATGTCCGGCCACTCGTCGCGGAGGTTCGCCGCAAGATCGGCGGCTAGATAGCGCACGACAAGCCTGGCGGGTAGGCGTGGGCCAGTCGCAGTGTCGCCCCGAGCCCTCGTCCCTGGCGGACGTTCCGACACTGGGCTCTACGGGTCAGCTTCCGCTGTTCCCCGTCAGCACGAATCCAGCGCGACCGGTCGGTTCTCCCCGCGGCTGGGCCGGCTTGACGCCCTCCGTGCGCGATGACCGACTCCAGTCGGCGATGGAGTTCGCCGTGAACCACCGCACGGGCGGTTGATCGCGGTCCTTCAGGCGCACCGTCCCCTCCTGTGGCCGAAGGACCATGAGCCGCTGTCGGAAAGCCAGGTTCTTGAGCGCCAGATTCCGCCGGCTCCTCAGCTTCGATACGAGGGCCCATACCGCAATCCTGATCCAATCCCCCATCGCCACCCGCTTTCACCGAATCGTCAAGAACCCAGTGATCTCGGGGCTGATGAGGTTTTCGCTACCCACAACGACGCTGGGGCGGGCGTTCGGGCTCACACCGGACCGGGGGACCCCTCTGGACATCCTGGTGGGCGTCGGCATCGGGGCCGTGGCCATGTTCGGGATCTTCGGGACGGAGTGGGCGCTGCGGGCCATCACGGTGGAGGGGTTGGGCGGGTTCAGTCGGGAATGGTACCTGTGGTTCCTCGCCCTGGTGGTGATGGCGGGGTTGGAAGAGCTGCTCTCCCGGTGTTTCGTGATCCAGGGCCTGATGGTCCTGCTCAAGGGGCGGAAGTGGGTGGCGGTGGGGATCTCTGCCGCGCTTTTCGGGTTTGCTCACGCGGCCAGCCCGGACGCCAGCGTGATATCGGTGATCGGGAACGCCCTGGGCGGTGTGGTCTACGCTGTGGCGTTCCTGGGAACCGGCGCCCTCTGGATGTCCTGGGGACTTCATTTCTCGTGGAACTTCTTCCAGGGCCAGGTATTGGGGTTCCCCGTGAGCGGCCTGACGTTGCCGGGTCTGGTGGCTCAGACCGCTCCGGGGCCTGAATGGCTTACGGGGGCCGCGTACGGCCCGGAAGCCGGGGCCGTCGGGATCGCCTTCCGGTTCGTGGTGATCGCGCTGCTCTTCGGGTGGCTCAAGCATCGCCGGGCGGCAGCGAGCTGGAAGGACGTCCTGCTGCTTCGCTGACGGCGGACCAGTACGGGGGCCCTGAACGCAGCCCCCTGCCCTGAGTCAGACTAACTCGCAGAAGGTCTGACCCCCGAACTGGAGATCAGACCTTCGTTTTGAGCGCCAGATTCCGCCGGCTCCCTGGTGTCGACGGAGGATGCCCACCGCGACCATCGGCTCGGGACCAACGAAGTGCCGCCGGCCGTACAGCGCACCTGGGACCCGAGATGCACTCGGGCGGGTGGGGGGACTCGTCCGGTGGGGTGCGGAGCCCCATCTTGCTGGACATGGACGTTCAATTCGAGGGGAAAGGTCGCCCGGGTCATCCGATCGTGCTTGCCGGGCTCGTCGTCCTAATGGCGTGGGTGGGCCCCGGGCCGTGCCCGGCGGCGGGCCAGGAGCGCCCGGACAGCCTGCTCCAGAGCGAGCTGGAGGCCCGGGTCCGGGGCTTCCACGGGCAGGTGGGAATCTACGTGCGGCACCTGGAGACCGGTGCCACGGTCGCGATCCGGGCCGACACCGTGTTCCCGACCGCAAGCATGATCAAGCTCCCCCTCCTCATCGGACTCTACGACCACGTAAGGCGCGGACTCCTCGACCTCGAGGACCGCTACGCCTACGACGATTCCCTCTTCTACGGCGACGTCGACGACGACGACATCGTCAACAAGATGCGCCCCGGGGCCACGCTGACGCTGTCGAAGATGGCGTTCTTCATGATCTCCATCAGCGACAACACCGCGGCCCTCTGGATCCAGGGGCTGGTCACGGGGGCCGACGTGAACCGCTGGTTGGAGGAGCACGGCTTCCGGGCCACCCGCGTGAACTCCCGGGTGGAAGGTCGCGAGGAGGCGCGACGGGAGCTCGGCTGGGGGCAGACCACCCCCCGGGAGATGGCGGAGCTCCTGGTGATGGTCAGGGATGGGCGTGCCGTGAGTGAGAAGGCCTCCTCCGACATGTACCGGACCCTGACGGACAGCTACTGGGACGACGAGGCCCTCTCTCCCCTTCCCCCCACCGTCCAGGCGGCGTCGAAGCAGGGCGCCGTCTCAACCTCCCGCTCGGAGGTGCTCCTGGTCAACGCCCCCGGCGGGGACTACGTCCTCTGCGTCATCACGAAGAACCAGGAGGACCGGGGCTGGGAAGCCGACAACGAAGGCTTCGTCCTCCTCCGCGACGTGTCCCGGATCGTGTGGGAGCACTTCGCCGGTGGGGGACCCGGAAGCTGAGGCGTGAATCCCATCTCACTCCGAGGAATCGAGAGGTGCCAGGCCGTGGTGAGGTGGCTCGCGGCCTGACACGGACCCGAAGGACCCGAACACCTGATCCCCCTGCAACGCCAATTCGGGTCGAATTCTACCCGAATGCGTGGGGGCACTCCTGGCACGGCCGGAATTGAACCCGCGTATGGCTAGCCATCCGTAGCGGCACGAAAACCGTGGGGATCATTGAACGATCGCGGACTCCGGCACCATCCTGTGTGGGCGCCGGTGTGGACCCGATTTCCGTAGACACGAAAGCCGCCCGGCCAGAGAATTCGTAATTCTGGCCGGACGGCTCTCTCGCAGGATGCGGATCCTGCATAGTGGAGGCGGCGGGAGTCGAACCGGTGTGGGCGCGAGGGGGAAGATCCGGCGATATCGTCACTCCCACAACGGATCTGGGGCGTTCATGTCGCTAGAGTGTGGGGTGAGGTGTGGGATTTTGCCGGCGGCCGACGCATGTCCGGCGAGGGCCGATCGGCTTATGGCGTCGCCCGGTGCGCCGGGCCACCGTCGGCCATGGAGACTCCGGCCAAGCGACTCTTCCGGCTTCCACATCCACCTGCGAGGCCATCACGTCCGGCCGCCTCGCCCACGTATCGACCGCGGCGCCCGACTGCCACGCCGCTCTATCCGGTCGTCCAGCAC
>JASFRY010000426.1:0-4501 GCA_050114675.1 Gemmatimonadota bacterium
AGACTTCGTCCTTGCTGACCGATGTCACCACCCGGACCTGCTCGATGGTGTTGAGCTCCTTCTCGATCGCCCGCGTCACCTCGGACTCGACATCCTGCGCCGACGCACCGGGGTACACGCTCACCACGGCGATCTTGGGTCGCTCGGAGTCGGGAAAGAGGTTCACCGGCATGCGGCGGTAGCCCACAAAGCCGATGACCGCCGCCAGCATCACCAACGAAATGAGCAGGTGTGGCCGTTTCAGATAGGAGTCTACGAGGCTCATGGCTCACCTCCCGGGGGCGTCGGCGACCGGGAGAACGCTCATCCCGGCCGAAAGCCCCATGAGACGCGAGGGTCGAGCCACCACCACCTGGTCACCCTCGCTCAAATCGCCCTCGACAATCGCCTCGTCCAGGGAGCGGGTGGTGACGGTCACCGCCAAGACATGCAGAGTGTCCGTTCCCGAAGCGCCCCCGTCCACGACGAAGGCGTGAGCACCGGCCGATCCCTCGAGCAGCGCGTCGAGGGGCACGAGGAGACCCTCGCCGTTCTCGACGTGGAGGTCGACACCCACCGTGCCGCCCGCGACGAAGTCCGAGGGTGGCGTGGACAGGTCGACTTCGAAGGTCGCCAGGTGGCTGCCCTGCATCGCGGGAAAGACCCGCGAGACCACTGCATGCACATGCTCATCCCCCAGCGTCAGATCCACGGGCGTACCCCGCCTCACCTTGGTCAGCAGGGCGGGCGGCAGCGCGCCGCGCACACGGACGGAGCTCTGGCGCACCACGCGCAGCATGGGCCGCCCCGGTACGGCCAGGTCACCGGGGTCGACCATCCGCGCGGACACGACCCCGTCGAACGGCGCCCGGGCAACCGCGTACCCGACACGGGCCCGCGCCTGGGCGAGCCGGCGCCGGGCCACCTCGAACCGTGCGACCGCGGCGCTCCGAGCCGCCTGCGTGTGCTCCCACTGCTCCTGGGAGATTGCGTGGTTCTCGAAAAGGACGCTGTCGCGTGACGTGGAGGCCGCCTGGGCTTCGTGGGCGACTCGCGCGGCTTCCACCTCGGCCTCCGCGGCGGCGACCGCGTCGTCCAGCTCCTGCGTGTCCAGTCGGGCCAGGACCGCTCCGCGGGTCACCCGATCGCCTTCCCGCACGAGAACCTCGCGCACCTCCCCCGACAGGCGAGGTGCGATCTCGGCCTCTTCCGCACCCAGCACCTCGCCCAACACGTGGTCTACGCTCTCCAGAGTGCCCCTCCGGACGACCGCGACCTGTACGGCAGGGGCGAGCTCGGCGAGCACGGGCGCCCTGTCCTTCTCCACGACCCTCTTGTGGCGCACGGCTACGAGGCCGGCTACGACGAGCACCGCGCCGAGGACGGCGAACACCCTGTTGCGAGTCATCGGACGATCTCCTTTTCCACGAGGGCATTGATCTGTGCGGATGTGCCAAGGACGGCACCTTTGCTCTTGGCCAGAGCGGCCTCGGCGGCGGCGGCTCGGGTGCGGGCTCTGAGCAGGTCTTCGATCGTACCGGCCCCATTGTCGTAGCGGAGGCCCTCGATGCGGGCGGCTTCCACGGCCGCGTCCACCCGCCTGTCGGCGGCAGCCAGCGACGTCTCCGCGGCCCGTAGGCGAGCGAGCGCCCCCTGGATCTCCGCTTGCTGCTGGAGCCGCGTCTGACGCAGAGCCAGGTCGGCGGAGCGCTCCGCGGCGGTGGCGCTTTGGTACTCGGCGACGCGCCGCCCTCCCGTGAACAGAGGTAGGGAGGCCGCCAGCGTAAGCTCCCAGGTCTGCTCACTTCCCGAGACGGAAGTCGCCGCATGCTCGAGCAGGTTGCCGCGCACGCTCACCTTGGGAAGGAACTCCGACCGGACGACACCTTTGTAGCTCTTGGCTTGGCGGGCGCGAAGCTCGGCAGCCACCACGCTCGAGGCACGCTCGCTCAGAGCGCTCCAGTCGGTGCTGTCGTCGGCCAGGGCCGGAACGTGTTGGGGCAGGGGATCGAGATCGAGCGCCTGGTCGGCCGGGTAGTCGAGCAGCGCGCCCAGCAGCGACCTCACGCGGGTAAGATCCGCCTGCGCGCCGGCAAGCTGGGCCCGGGCCTCTTCCAGGGCTTCGGTGGCCTTCAGGAGGTCCAGCTCAGGCCTCTTGCCCTGTTCGACCATGAGTCGGAGTCGACGTCCCGTCTCCTCGAGCGACGCGACGTTCTCCTCGTAAGCGGCCGACACCGCCGCGAGCGCCTGGGTCGAGGCGTACAAGGTGGTGACGTTGGCCCGGATCTCCCACCGGGTGCCTTCCAGCAACGCGCCGGCCTCGTCGGCCTTCAAACGCGCCAGATGGCTCCCTGCCAGCAGCTTCCCACCCATGAACAGGGGGAGCTCGAAGGTCAGGCCGTAGTGAGCCTGATCCTGAGCGAACGGCAAGCCGTCGAACCCGTTGGCCATCAGGCTGCGTGAGATGGGGCGCAGGATCTGGGCGTCCTGGTACCTCGAGGTCCAGGCTACCGCCTCTACGTCACCGAAGTGTCGGCGAGAGGCCGCGGCGGCAGCACGGTCCGCGCCGAGGGCTCGCTGGGCCGCTGCCAACAAGCCCGGGTTCGCGTCGAGCGCCCTGGCGATGGCGTCGGCCATGCCGACGTGCACCGTGTCGAGCCGCGCCGACATCGTAGGGGGCTCCCCCTGAGCCAAGGACGAGATCGGCTCGAATCCGGTCAGAACGACCGCGGCCGCAAGGACGAATCCCAATCGAAACGTGTTGCCGGTCATTGCTCCCTCCCTCTTGGGGCCCCGTTCGGCCCAGGCAGAAGGGAAGGTGGCCCACGGCTTCGGGGCCGACATTGACCTGAATCAACTGGTGGGAAAGGAGGGGGACGGGTGTCCCGTCGATCGACGCTACTCCAGGCCCGGGTCCGTGGCCCGCTGTAGCTCCTCGAGATCCAGTACCTGGTAACGGCCCGATCCGACGCGCTCGAGGATGCCCTTCTGTACGAGGCTCGTCATGGCGCGCGAAAAGGTCTCCGGTACGATTCCGATTGCTCCCGCGAATTCTTGTGCGGAGACAGGCAGGGAGATCAGCGGTCTGTCGGTGGTTGCTCCATCGAGCGGACCGAGGGCGAGGAGGGCTTGGGCCACTCGGGCCCGGGCACCGGGAATGGAGAGCGACCGGATGAGGTCGAAGCAAGCTCTGAGCCGGTTGCCCAGGAGACCGATGAGCGTCACCGCCAACTCCGGCTCGGATTCAAACACCTGGAGCAGGGTGGCCCGCGCCATCACCTCCGCCTGTACGTCTTCCAGCGCGCGGGCATGAGCGGGATACGCCTGACCATCCAGGAAGGGGAGGAAGCCGAACACGTCGCCGGGTCCAAAGATGAACAGCGTCACCTCCCGACCGTCGGGCAGAACGCGGTAGACCTTCACCCGACCGCCCTTGAGGACCACCAGCATCCCGGTGGTGTCACCCTCGCGCCACAGGAAGTTGCCCTTCTTGAAGTGCCTGACGTGCAGATAGGCCCTGAGGATCTCCAGGGCTTCCTGGGCCGATGCCTCGAGGGCGGGATCGGACCAGATGTCGGAGGTGACTGTGAACGCTGCCATCGCTGAAACATAATCCGATGCCCACGGAGCGCGCTCGCCGGGCTCACAAGGTGGGTGGTGGATCAGCGCCACCCCTGCCACCGGCTGGTTCCCAGGGCCCACACCGGCTCGACTCCCGCCGCCTCGACTTGAAGAAGCTCCCAGGCGCTTCATGTGTCTGGGGGCTTCTTGTTTCCCGGCCCATATGGCCGATGGGGATCCAGACACAGAGAGGAAGGTCACTCCTCACGTGTCGGGAGCCACTCCCTTGATGGTCACTGGGCATGCTCCCCTGAGGGGGGGAGCGTCGCTGCCGTACCCTCCGTCGCCACGACCCCGACCGCGAGTGAAGCAGCGGGCTCCTGGGTGGCGCTGGAGGGAAGAGGAGGGGGGTTGGGTCAACCGGTTGGACGCATGAGCGTCCTAAAGAGAGGCTGGTCCCGTGCGGGCTCCAACTCCGGATCCCGGTGCAGCTGGAGATAGGTCTCGAGATCCACCTCACCCGCGTCGAAAGCGGCCTGTAGATGGGTTACGACTCCGCGGACGTCCCCCCGTCGTGCCGCCAGCAGCACCGGGTATCGGACCGCGTCGAACTCCCGCTCGACCCGGGCCATGACCGAATCCGCCTCGGCGGGCCGGCCGAGACCGGCCAGGGTCAGCGACAGGTAACCCAGATGCGGGGCCGAGGGGTCTCCGTTGGCCAGACCTTCCAGGATCTGTAGGGCCTCTTCGAAGTGGCCGAGGAAGTAGTGGATCTCTGCGAGGGTGAACGGCTGGATGCCCGGCGTTGCCTCCGCCCAGTGCAGGGCCTCCTCCAGGAGACGAACCGACTCCTCCCTGTGCCCGTGAGCCCGAAGCTCCAGCCCCATCTCCACCAAGACATCGGCGAGTTCCGAAACGTCCGCGGGAAGATTCCTCAGGGTGTCGGCAAGGGCCCGGATCC
>JASFRY010000427.1:0-4494 GCA_050114675.1 Gemmatimonadota bacterium
CTGCCGGTCTCACGCGGGCCATGGTGGGTGGAGAGGAGGTGGACAGGGTGGCGGTGGGCGACGCTTCGACCAGGGCGGCGCGGCCACGCGCCGTCGCGGCGGCCCGGGGTGAGGTGGTGGCCCGTCTCCGGGACGTGGGCGTTCGTGGTGCCCGGGGCACGTGGGCGCTGGACGGCGTCTCCCTGGAAGTGCGCCGGGGCGAGGTGGTGGGCGTGGCCGGTGTGGAGGGAAATGGACAGCGCGAGCTGGCCCTGGTTCTCGCCGGCGTCGTCTCCCCCGCCCGGGGAGAGCGCCAGGGCGCGCCGGGCGTGGGCTTCATCTCCCAGGACCGGACCCGGGAGGGGTTGGTGGGGGACATGGACCTGACGTCCAACGTGGCCCTGGCGCTGCACCGGGCCCCTGAGTACCGACGGGGGTCCGTGCTGCGGTGGAGCGCTCTGCGCCGACGGACCCGGGCGCTCATGGAGCGCTTCGACGTGCGGGCCCCCGGACCCGGGACCCGGGCCTCCTCGCTCTCGGGGGGCAACCAGCAGCGGTTGGTGGTGGCCCGTGAGCTGGACGTGGCGTCGGACCTCCTGGTGGCCGAGAGTCCCAGCCGGGGGTTGGACGTGGCCGCCGCTGCCTTCGTGCACCGGGCGCTCACCGACCTGGCGCGTTCCGGGGAGGGTCCGGGGATCGTGCTCCTCTCCACGGACCTGGACGAGGTGCTGGCCCTGTCCGACCGCGTCCTGGTCATGAGCCGGGGACGGCTGGTGGCGGTGCCGGGGGACCGCGTCAGCCGGGAGACCGTGGGCGCGGCCATGCTTGCAGGTGGCGATGTCTGACGCGCGGAGGCTGGCCCCGGTTGCCGCGGCACTGGGCGCCCTGGCTCTGACCACCGCGGTGGGCGCCGTTGCCCTCTGGCTGGGCGGGTACGACGCCCACGCCGCGGCATGGGCGCTGGTGCGGGGCGCGGTAGGGAGCCGTGCGGCCTTGCTGTCCGTGACGCTGGTCCGCTCGGTCCCCCTGGTACTCACGGGGCTGGCGGTAGCGCTCGCCTTCCGTGCGGGCGTCTGGAACATCGGTGCCGAGGGACAGCTCTACGCCGGCGCGCTGGCCGCCACGTGGACCGGGCTCCACGGCGGCGCCCTTCCCGGCTGGCTCCTGGCCCCCACCGTTCTGGGCAGCGCCATGGCGGCCGGTGCCGCCTGGGCGGCCGTGCCCGCGCTCATGAAGCTCCGTCTGGGCGTGGGCGAGGTCATCACCACCCTCCTCATGAACTTCGTGGGGATCTACACGGTGGCGTGGGCCGTGCACGGACCGCTGCAGGAAGCCCGCGGCGTCTTTCCCCAGACCGACCCCATCGCCGCCGGGGGGCGCCTGCCCGTTCTGGTTCCCGGGACGCGCCTTCACCTGGGCTTCGCCGTGGCGGTGGTGCTCGCTGCGGGGCTGTGGGCGCTGCTGCGCTGGACGAGGGCGGGATTCGCCGTGCGGGCCGTGGGTTCGGCTCCCCGGGCAGCCCGCATCTCGGGGCGGATGGATGCGTCGCGCGTGGTGGCCGGCGCCTTTCTCGGGTCGGGGGCCCTGGCCGGCCTCGCGGGAGGCGTACAGGTGGCCGGGGTGACCTTTGCCCTCTACGAAGGCCTCTCGCCGGGGTGGGGCTATACCGCCATCGCGGTGGCGCTCCTCGCCGGCCTGAACCCGGCGGGCGTGGTGGTGACCGGGGTCCTCTTCGGTGCCCTGGAGGGAGGCGCGGGCGCCATGCAGCGCGCTGCGAACATCCCTGCGGCGTGGGTCGGCGCCGTGGAGGCGCTGGCCATCCTCTCCATCCTGGCCGTCGACCAGGTGCGCCGGCGCTGGGTGCGGAGCGCCGGCCCGATGGGCGGCGGTGCGGCTCAGGCGGGGGAGGCCTCCCATGCCTGAGGCCTCGCTGGCGGCGTTCCTGGAGGCGTCGGTGCGACTGGGGGTCCCCCTGGCGCTGGCCGCTCTGGGCGAGACGGTCACCGAGCGGAGCGGGGTCATCAACATCGGGCTGGAAGGCTCCCTCATCGCCGGGGCGCTGGGCGGCGCCCTGGGTGCCCTGGCGGTCGGATCGGCCGGTGTGGGCGTGGCGGCGGGGGGCGGTGCGGGACTGATGGTTGCCGCGGTGTTCGCCGTCTTCGCCGTGGCGCTCAACACGGATCAGATCATCACGGGGACCGCCGTCACCCTGGGTGGGCTGGGCATGACCGGGGCCGTCTACCAGGCACGCTTCGGCGCCACGGGTACGGCGCTCACCCTGCCGACTCTGGCCCCGTGGCCGGTGCCGGTGCTGTCCGACATTCCCGTGGTGGGGCGGGCACTGTTCGCCCAGGCGCCCACGGCCTATCTGGCGTACGCGCTGGCTCCCCTCCTCTGGATCTTCCTCTTCCGAACCGAGTGGGGACTGGAGCTCCGGGCCGTGGGGGAGGAGCCGGCGGCGGCGGAAGCCGCCGGCGTGCGCGTCCGCTGGACCCGCTTTCTGGCCACGCTGTTCGGAGGGCTCCTGGCGGGTGTGGCCGGCGCGCACCTGGCCCTGGCGTACGCCGGGACCTTCGCCGAGAACATGTCGGCGGGGAGAGGCTTCATCGCCATCGCCGTGGTGGTACTGGGACGGTGGAATCCCCTCTGGGTGCTCCTGGCCGCCCTCTTCTTCGGAGCGGCCTCGGCGCTCCAGTTCTTCCTTCAGACGCTGGGCCTGGACCTGCCGTATCAGCTCTTCCTCGCCCTGCCCTACCTCCTGACCCTGGCGGCGCTCGCCGGGTGGGTGGGACGCTCCAGGGCGCCGGCGTGGCTGGCCAGGCCGTGGCCGCCGGAAGGCGCCCCGGAATGACGAAGCGTGCCCGAGGTTTGGCGCATTCATTAAGTTCAAACGTTTCGCCGGCGGGCCAGGCGGGTGCCGCGGGCGGGAGATCATCATCGTAGGAGCCAGCATGACCGTTGGAGCCAAAAGGGCGCTCCGGTGGATCCGGAGCGCGGTCGTCGCATTCGTCCTCCTGGTGTCGGCGCTCGTGCCCGCGTCACTTCGGGCCCAGTCGCTGGAAGGAACCGGCGTGGTCGCCACGGGCCTGCTCCTGCGCCAGATGGACGGCGTGAAGCGGGTCCTCATGATCGGAGCCCATCCCGATGACGAGGACACGAGCCTGCTCGCCGCCCTCTCCCGGGCGTACGGAGTGCAGACCGCCTATCTGGCCCTGACCCGGGGCGAGGGTGGTCAGAACCTCATCGGTCCCGAGCTGTGGGACGGGCTCGGGATCATCCGCACCGGCGAGCTCCAGGCCGCCCGCCACCTGGACGGCGGCCGGCAGTTCTTCTCTCGCGCCTTCGACTACGGCTTCTCAAAGCGCGCCGACGAGGCCCTCACGTTCTGGCCCAGGGAGGAGCTCCTCTCCGACGTGGTCTGGATCATCCGGCGCTTCCGGCCGCAGGTCGTGGTCTCGGTCTTCCACGGCACCCCCGTGGACGGACACGGTCAGCACCAGGCCGCGGGCATCATGGCCCGGGAGGCGTTCAAGGTGGCGGGAGACCCGTCCCGCTTCCCCGAACAGCTCACCGAGGGCGTGGAGGCCTGGGCGCCCGCCAAGCTCTACGAGCTGTCCCGTCGCCGTCCCTCCGAGGCGACGGTCACCATCCCCACGGGACGGTACGATCCGCTTCTCGGACGCTCCGAGTTCCAGCTCTCCATGGAGAGCCGCTCGTTCCACCGCTCCCAGGACATGGGCATGCCCCGTCCCATGGGACCCCGGACCTCGGGCGTGCGCATGGTTACGGACCGCACGGGGCAGTCCTCGGCGGACGACGGCATCTTCTCGGGGATCGACACGACCCTGGCCGGCGCGGCCGCGTCCCTCCCCCAGGACGCCGCCATCGGCACCCGCGACCATTTCCAGCGCTACCGCACCGCGCTGCATGACGCCCAGGAGGCGCTGGGCGGGGCCGATCCCTACGCCATCGTCGAGCCCCTCCAGGAAGCCCTTCACCAGCTCTACCTGGCGCGGGACGCTGCGGGCGCCGGCGCGGGCACCGAGCTGCGGAACGTCCTGGAGCACCATGTCGACCTGGCCCGGAGGGCGCTCCTGGCCGCCGCCGGGATCACGTTGGACGTGCGGGCCACGGACGACCTGGTGACGCCGGGCCAGACCGTCCGCGTCACGGCCCAGGCCTGGAACGGCGGGCCTCTGGTGCTCCGGGACCCGGGCGCCGTGCTGGACCTTCCGGCCGGGTGGACCGCCGAGACGGTCACGACCGAGGGGTTGGCGCCCGACGGAAGCCTGGCACCGTCGTCCATGGCCACCTGGACCTTCGACGTGACCGTGCCGCTGGACGCGCAGCTCTCACGCATATACTACCTGCGCCAGCCCCGGGACGGCTGGATGTACCGGTGGCCGGCCGGCCATCCCGAGCTGTGGGGTCTGCCTCGGGCGCCGGCTCCGGTCCACGGCACGTTCTCCTTCGCCGTAGGCACCGGGGACATGGGCCCGGGAGCCGGGGTGGAGG
>JASFRY010000428.1:0-4492 GCA_050114675.1 Gemmatimonadota bacterium
CGACACGTCGGCCTGCGCCGCCCGGAGATCGGTCCCGGGCTTGAGCACGCCGAACACCGCCATCATCCGCCGGCGCCGGTTGGCGATGAAGTCGGGGTTGGAGCGCGTCGGACACTGGGACGTGGGCATGTACACGTCGTTCTGGTCCGGATACTGGGGAATCGGCGGCAGCACGCCGATGACGGTGTGCACCTTGCCGTTCATGACCAGCCCCCGGCCGATGACGTCGGGATCGGCGCCGAAGCGGCGGGTCCAGTACTCGTACGACAGGATCATCACCGGGTCGGCGCCCAGGCGATCGTCGTCCTCGGTGAAGGTCCGTCCCAGAATGGGCGTCATGCCAAGGACGTCGAAGTAGCGCGCCGACACCACGCCGGTGGCCACCAGCTCCGGGTCGCCCTGGCCCAGCAGCGTGAACGTCATGCCGTGGTATTCCACCACGTCGCTGAGGGTGTGGTTCATCTGGCGGTAGTCCTCGATCTCGTGGACCGAGAACGCCATGTCGGGATCGTCGATGGCGGGCTGCTCCTGGCGCAGGTGCACGATGCGGTCGCCCTGCGCATAGGGCAGGGGAGCCAGCAGCACGCCGTCCACCAGGCTGAACATGGCCGTATTCACGCCGATCCCCAGCCCCAGGGTCACCACCACCACCACCGCGTATCCCGGGCTCCGCCGGAGCGTCCGGAACGCGTATCCCAGATCCTGCCGCAAATCGCCTAGCATGTCTCCACCCCTCCTCGTCGTCGTCCACCCGTCTCTCTCTCGTCTCTCCCGCACACGCTCCCGGAACCCCGACGCCACCACGTCCACGGCGGTCCGTATCCAGAGCCACGCCCGCGTCGTGGCCCCCGATCCCGCAGCCTCGGCGCGCAGCCGCCTCAGATCGACCCGGAGGTTCTCCTCGAAGGTCTCGCGGAATCGGGCCGGGTAGGCCCGGAGCAGGAGCTCGTCCAGGGACTCGACGATCCGATCGGTCCACCGCGTGGCCACGTCAGCCTGCTTCCTTCGGCGTAGGTCCGGACCGGGGTACCAGCTCCTGCTCCTCCGCCACCTTGATGAGGGTGGCCAGCCGGTCCACCTCGGCTGCCACCACCCCACGCCCCAGGTCGGTGAGGCGATAGTAGCGGCGCCGGGCGTCGTCCTCCGCGGGTTGGGGCCGGTCCGGCGCGTCCTCGATGAGGCCCTGATCCAGCATGCGCGCGATGGAGGTGTAGAGCGTTCCGGGCAGGATCACCGCCTTGCCGCCGGTGCGCCGGTCGATCTCCTGCATGATCCCATAGGGGTGCAGGCGGTCCGATCCCAGCGCCAGCAGGATGTTGAGCACCGGGGGGCTCAGGGGAAGGAAGTCGTCCGGATTCTGGGAGCGTAGCGCCACGTCAGGTTCCGTTTGCACGCGCCGGACCCGACGCGGCGCGGACGCGCGGCGACCCTCCGGGCAGGATTACCTTGTGAGAAAAGGTATATCGGCTGAACACTTTTTTCGCAAGGTAGTTGGTCCGGGGAAGGGGACGCCGCCTGTCCGGGGTGGGCGGCGGCGCGACCCGCCGGACCGTTCCCGTGGTTCGACGGGATCTGTTAGGATGGGAAGCCATGGAAGCGTCCTCGACCCCGGGGTCATCCGCCCCTCCGCCGGCCCCGTCGGCCGTCGCCGATCCGACACGCACGCGGTGGCTTTTCATCGGGGTATGGGCCGTGTCCGTGCTCAACGCCGTCCTGTACCTGGATCGCGGCTGGTTTCCCCACGACCTGGGCTCGGTGGCCCAGCCCGCCATGCGCGTATTGGCGGGTGAGCTGCCGCATCGGGACTTCGTGGACGTCTACACCGGGGGGCTGGCCTTCCTCAACGCGCTGGTCTTCCGCCTGGTGGGACCCACGGCCATGGCGGTGCGCTGGGCCGTGCTCGCCGTCTTCACCCTGTGGGTCCCGGCGCTCTGGTACGTGGCACGCCGGGTGACCAAGCCGCTGATGGCGGCGGTGGTGACGCTTCTGGGTGCGGCATGGACGCTGCCCATGTACGCCGAGGCCATGCCCAGCTGGTACAACCTCTTCCTCGCCACCTTCGCCGCGGCGGCGCTCCTCCGCTACCTGGAGGTCCGGACGGTTCGCTGGCTCGTCCTGGCGGGCATGGCCACCGGTGTGTCCATCCTCTTCAAGGTGGTGGGGCTCTACGCCGTGGCCGCCGGGGTCCTGGCGCTCACCTACATGGAGGTGGCCGAGGCGCCCCCCAGGCGGGACTGGAGCGGCGGCGTGTGCGATGCCGGCTATCGCTGGCTGGTGGTGGCGGGGTCCCTGGGTGTCGTGGTGGCGGTCGTGAGCCTGGTGAGCCGCGCCATGGGCGGCGGCGGCCTCTTCCGCTTCGCGGCGGCGGCGGTGGTGCCGTGCCTGGTGCTGGCCGCCCGGGCGGGCCTGGTCGCCTCGGACTTCCCCACCACCAGGCGCCTCCGGTCCCTGGCGGCCGTCGTGGGCCCCTTTCTCGCGGGGGCGGTGGGTGTGGTGGCCCTGTACTTGATCCCCTGGCTGCTCAGCGGCTCCCTGGGCGCGCTGTACCAGGGTGTCTTCGTCCTCCCCCGGCGCCGGCTCGTGGACGCGATCTGGCCGGGCCTGAGGGGAGGATGGCTGGGGGTGACCCTGGCTGCTGCAGCGGTGGTGGCCGTAGCCATGGCGCCTCTTGCAGCGCGCAGACTGCGTATCTGGATGGCGGCGGGTGGAGCGCTCCTCCTGGCCGCCGTCCTCGTGCTCAGCCGGCACTCCGGCGTCTACGTCACCGCCTGGCAGGCGCTCTGGTGGCTGCCCCCCTGGGTCGCCCTGGCCGGGGGATGGGCGCTGCTCCGCGGCACCCTGCCCGACGGCGTCCAGGACGGCTCGCCGGTGCAGCGGGTGCGCCTCCTGCTCGTGCTGGCGTTCTTCGGCATGGTGAGCCTGGTGGAGGTGCCCTTCGCCGCGCCCGTCTACTTCTTCTTCGCCGCTCCGCTCCTCCTGCCCCTGGCGGCGGGCGTGGCCGAGTTGGGGCCCGCGTCGCAGGTCCCGACGCGACGCTACGGCGTTCTGGGCCTCCTGGTCTTCCTTGTGGGCTTCACGGCGCTGCGCCTCGATCCCGGCTTCATCCGCTACCTGGGCTTTCGTCCGGACCATGACCGCCAGACCGAAGCGCTCCGGCTGCCCCGTGCCGCCGGGCTCCATGTGACGACGGAGGATCGGGAGCTCTACGAGACCGTGGTCCCCATGGTGGAGGCACTGGCCCGGGGCCCGTACATCTACGCCACCCCCGACAGCCCCGAGCTCTACTTCCTCACCGGGCGCCGCAATCCGACGCGGACCCTCTTCGAGTTCCTGGACCCCCATCCCGACGGCCGGACGGAACGGGTGTTGAGCACCCTGGACCGCACCGGCGTCAACGTGGTGGTCATCAACCGGGATCCCCTCTTTTCCGACCCCGTGAGCGCCGACCTGGTGGCCGGGCTCCAATCCCGCTATCCCATGGCCAGGGAGGTAGGCCGTTTCCTGGTGGTGTGGCGGGAAGGTGCCTCGTCCACTCCGTGACGTCCCACCCGAGCCAGACGAACCCGGAACACCGACCATGCCGAATCCAGACCTCGTCTCCGTCTTCGACGGCCACAACGACACCCTGACCCAGATCCACAACGCCGCGGGCGGGGAGGCCCGCACCTTCCTGGACCGCAGCGACCGGGGCCACATGGATCTTCCCCGGGCCCGGGAGGGCGGGCTGGCGGGAGGGTTCTTCGCCATCTTCACCGCGTCTCGAAGCTACGAACGGGTTCGCGAGCCCCTGCTGGACGAGGAGGGCAAGCCGATTCCCGGGGGCTTCCGCACCCCGCTGCCTCCCCGTCTTCCCCGGATGACCGCGCTGCGCTACACGCTGTCGGTCATGTCCGACCTCTTCCGCATCGAAGCCGCGTCGGAGGGGGAGGTGAAGGTGGTACGCTCCGCCGCGGAGCTCCGCCGCTGCCTGGACGACGGGACCTTTGCGGTGATCCTCCACATCGAGGGCATCGAGGCCGTGGACACCCGCCTCGAGGCACTGGATGTCTTCCACGCGGCGGGCCTCCGCTCCCTGGGGCCCGTGTGGAGCCGCCCCAACGCCTTCGCCCACGGGGTCCCCTTCGACTTCCCCCGCTCGCCGGACACGGGCCCCGGCCTCACCGCCGCGGGAAAGCGCCTGGTACGGGCGTGCAACAGGCTGGGGATCGTCGTGGACCTGTCCCATCTCAACGAAGCGGGCTTCTGGGACGTGTCCCGCATCTCCGCTGCGCCCCTGGTGGCCACCCACTCGTGCGCCTGGGCGCTGGCTCCCTCGCCCCGCAACCTCACCGACGCCCAGCTCGACGCCGTGGGCTCCAGCGGCGGCATCGTGGGCATCAACTACCACAAGGGCTTCCTGCGCGCCGACGGCGACGGCGACGCCGAGACGTCCCTCACGGAGATCGTGCGCCACGCCCGCTACGTGGCCGACCGCATCGGGGTGGAGCACGTG
>JASFRY010000429.1:0-4476 GCA_050114675.1 Gemmatimonadota bacterium
CCACCACGCGCAGTGCCCGGGGGAGGATCCGTACCGACAGCTCCGCCTCGGCGGCTTGCCGGACGTCTCCGTCGATCTCGAAGCGGGGTGGCTCGTCGAAGGCGATGTGAAACGCCCGGTCGTCCAGCACCTCGACGCGCGGCGAGGTAACGTGCCGCCCTTTTTCCGCCAGATTGAAGAGCCGCAGTCGGCTCAGGGGCGGCGCGTCCTGGATCCGGCAAGCGTGGAGCCGACCGTCCTCTACCGTGGCGTCGGGCGCGATGGGGAAACCTCCCCCGAAATAGCGTCCGTTCGACACCGTCAGCATGAGGTGCCGACCGTGGCGTGCCTCACCGGCGCCGCTCTTCAAGCGGAGGGACACGCCCGGGAAGCGAAACAGCTGCTGGAGCGCCGTGATCTTGTAGAGGAGCTCCCCCTTGAGGAAGCGGGCCCGGGCTGCGGCGTCGATGACCGCGATGTCGAAGCCGAAGCCCACCAGGTTCAGGAAATGGCGGGGCTCCATGCGCTCGGGGTCGTGCTCCGAGGCGCTGGGGGTATCGAGGCGTCCCGCGTCCACCAGGCGGGTCCGGGCCTGGGCGAGGGCCTGCACCGCCTCTTCGGCGTCGCCCGGCCGGAAGCCGAGGCTCCTCCCGAAGTCGTTCCCCGTTCCGTTGGGCAGCATGGCGAAGGCCACGTCGTCGCGGCCGGACGCCAGGACCCGATCCGCCACGTTGCTCCACGTTCCGTCGCCTCCGGCGGCGGCGATCACCTCATACCCTTCCGCCAGCGCCCGGTCTGCCAGGTCCCGCTCCCCTCCAGGCCGCTCCGTCACCCCCTCCGCGGCGTCCGGCAGGTAGCGCGCCAGGAGCGCCCGGTAGGCGCCGATGCGCCGTGCCCCCCGGCCCCGCCCCGAAGCGGGGTTGAAGATGACGAACGTGCGGCGCTCGCCGTGGGGGGACCCGCTCAGATCGTCTCCAGCGGCTCGAAGGTCTGCATCCCCGCCCGATACCATTCCTCGCGGAAGGGCCAGGTGTTCACCTCGGAGATGGTGAGAGGCTCGGTCATGGGATGGGGGTGCAGCGTGAGGGAGCCGCGCTCCTCTTCGTGCTCCGAGTGGGCCGCCTCCATGTAGATATTGGCCTTGAAACGGTCGTCGCCCTCGATGGTGAAGGCGTTGTAGAGGTTCTTCGCCTCGCCGAAGGCATAGTCGGTGACGCTCACGTCCAGCACGGGCTCTCCGTCGTCGCGTACGTTGACGTCCATCTGACCGTCGGCCTGCGTGAACGCGATCTCCAGGTCCTTCATGTAGTGGGGCAGGTGCCACCGCTCGATGGCGTGAAGCCGCGCCGCCTCGGTGGACGTGCCCACCATGAAGGGGTAGAAGGCCGCCTTGGGCAGCGGCCGCCCCGGCTCCACCATGGGCGGGACGAGGATGGCCAGCACGATCTCCTCGTAGGCGCCCACCTCGCTCTCGGTGAACTCGAAGGCCGTTACGGCGAAGATGCTCCGGGTGTGCTGCAGCTCCAGCGGCTGGAGGTGCGACGGCAGGATCCGCCGTGCATCCGAGGTGGGCATCTCGAAGAACGCGCCCACGCAATTGCGGAATCCGTAGTAGGTATACTCCATGTCGTCGTTCGTCCTTGCCCTTGTATCCGTGAAGGGGGGTCGCCGCCTTGATGCGCGTCGGGCGATCCGATTAGCGTTCGCGGTTCAAAGCGTCGCGCGTCGCGCGTCGCCCGACCTCCCGAAGCGAGAGGCCTGTTGTCGAAGATCCGAGGTTATCTGGCGCTCACCGTGATCTGCCTGGCGCTCCTGCTGGGCGACCCGGTGCAGCGGCTTCTCATCGCACCTTGGGTGCGCCTCTTCCCGTCGAGGCGCATCCCCGTCCTGGCCCGGTGGCAGCACATCTACGCCTGGATCGTGCTCCGCTCCGTCTCCGTCGTCGGCGGAGCCCGCATCCCGGAGCTCCCTGCGGTCCCGGGCAAGCCCGGAACCCTCATCCTCATGAACCATCAGTCGCTTCTGGACATCCCCCTGGTGGTGGCGTCCACGGCGGACGCGTACCCCAGGATCGTCACCCGGAAGCGTTATCTGCGATGGATCCCGCTAATCTCGCACATGGTGCGACTCTATCAATACCCGGTGGTGGACCCCTCGGCAAACGCCGGAGGCCAGCGGGGGATGCTCCGGGCCATCCGTGACGCCGCCCGCGCCACCGAGGTCCCGCTGGTGGTCTTCCCGGAGGGCACCCGGACGCGGGACGGGGAGATCGGCCGCTTCAAGACCACCGGACTCAAGGTCGTGCTGCGGCAGCGACCCTGGACGGTGCACCTGATCGTGGCGGACGGATTCTGGCAGCGGGCCAAGTTCAAAGACTTTCTGGGCGGCATGCGCGCCATCACCGGGAGCATCGAGACCCTCGGTCCCTTCACCTGGGACGACCCCGACGCCGACACCGAACCCTTCATCGAGGAGATGCGGGCCCGGATGGTGGAGCGCCTGGAGGCCATGCGGGAGCGGCAGCCGGCATGAGCGATCCGGACCCGCGCAGGACCGACGTGCTGGAGAACGCCCGGGCGCTGGCGGAATCGCTGGCCCGCGTTGGCCGGGGATCCGTAGACGCCGTCGTCCTCTACGGGTCCCACCTCCTGGGGGCCAACCCGGATCGACACAGCGCCCTCGACTTCGTCGTCATCGTGGACGACTATCGGCGCTTCTACGGCAGCCTGCAGGAAGCGGGGGAGATCCACCGTCCCGTCTGGCTCATGACGGGGATGGCGCGGATCCTTCCTCCCAACGTCATCGCCTACACCCCGCAGCAGGGCCAGGGTGGGGTCGCCAAGTGCCTGGTGGTGAGCCGTCAAGACTTCGCACGCGCCCTCAGCCCCCGGCGGCGAGATCACATGCTGCTGGCGCGCATGATCCAGAAGGTGGCCGTCCTCTGGGCCGCCGCCGAGGAGCGGGCCGCGTGGACGCGGGCACAGCTGGAAGAGGGGCGGGAGGGCGTGCTCGACTGGGTGGGGCCCTACCTCGAGGCGCCTTTCGACGCCGAGGCGGTGGGCCGCCGCATCCTGGAAGTCTGCTACCGGGCCGAGCTCCGGCCCGAAGCCAGGAACCGGGCCGACACCATCTTCGAGAGTCAGCGGGACCACTTCCGGAGTTTCCTGGGTCCGGTCCTGGAGCGCGCTGCACGCGCGGGCCGCCTGGAGGAGGTTCCCGACGGATACCGCTTCGCCGCCCCCCCGGGCAGCCGGTGGCGCGCGCGCGTCCGCCTGTATTTCGTCCGGTCGAAGGTGCGGGTGACTGCGCGCTGGCTCAAGCACATCTTCACCTTCGACAACTGGCTGCCCTACATCGTCCGGAAGGTGGAACGGCGCACGGGCGCCCGGGTGGAGCTCACGCGCATGGAGCGCCGGTGGCCGCTCATCTTCCTCTGGCCGCGGGTGATCAAGGTGCTCCGCGCCCGACCCGAACGTGAGGAGCCTCGCCAATGAGGACCGACATCGTCGTGCTGCTGGGCATCCTCGCCCTGGCGCTCCTGTCGATGCCCGCGTACGCACTGAGCCCGGGACGCCGGAAGCGGGATCCTCACGACCTGGAGAAGCGCGGGTCCTTCGTTCTGGGTGGGTTCGTCCGGAGCTGGTTCTACTGGTTCGTCCGCCCCGTGGAGCGCCTCAGCCTGGCGCTTGGGCTCGGACCCCTCTTCTTCAATCTCCTGGGCGTTGCCTTCGGCGTGACGGCGGGCGTGTGCTTCGGGACGGGCCGGCCGAACCTGGGGGGGTGGGCGGTCCTCCTGGGCGGCGTCGCCGACATCCTGGACGGCCGCATCGCCCGGGCCAGGGGCGTGGCCAGCCGGCGGGGCGCCTTTCTCGACTCCACCCTGGACCGCTTCGCCGAGTTCGGCGCCTTCGTGGGCCTGGCGGTCTTCTTCAGCGCGTCCGCCCTCGGTCTGGTGCTCGTGGTTACCGCCCTGGGCGGCTCTCTCCTGGTGAGCTACGCACGCGCCCGGGGCGAGAGCGTGGGGGTCGTCTGCAAGCTGGGCGTACTCCAGAGGGCCGAACGGCTCCTCCTCGTGGGATTCGGCGGGATCCTGGACCCCGCCGTGGGGGCGGCGACGGGCCACGGGGCCGGGACGCTCCTCCTGCCGGTGCTTGCGGTGGTGGCGGTGGGAACGGTGGGCACGGCCGTCTTCCGAACGGTCTGGATCGCGCGGCGATTGCCGGAACTCGATGTCTGACTGGCACTTGCGCGGTCCGTCTCGACGTCCGCTACGACATGGCGCGGCGTTCGCTACGTCATCGCCTGCGCGCTCTACGTAAGATCGCGTACGGCATCGCTCAGGCCAGACGGGCAGACTGGGAGCCATACGAAACAATCCAGTCGCAGGAGAGAGTCCGCCCGATGGGTCAGCGAATGCCATGCCGCGACGCTACCAACGCAGCCGCGTACGCTCGCATCGAACCACCCACCTCTGCTCTCCCCTCGGACGTTTCTGGC
>JASFRY010000430.1:0-4451 GCA_050114675.1 Gemmatimonadota bacterium
ATCGGTGCGCGGCCTCCCGCCCCGGCCCGACGCTCCCGTCGGCCTCGCCGCCACGCGCGGCCCAGCGTCGTCTCCCCCGACCGCCATCCCGGTCCCGTCCACGACGCTCAGCATTGACCCACCGGGCCGTGTCTCCGAACATGTCGTCCGCCCGTACTGTCTCGGAACGCCTGAAGGGTTGCCCTGCATGCTCCAGTCGACGTCGCGACGCCTCGTCACGCTCGCCGCCTTTCTTCTGCTCACCACGGCCACCCCCCTGATGGCCCGCCTCTCCCCGGCGGCGGCCGGGGCCCGGAGGCAGGAGGTGGTGTCCGGCACGGTCCACGACGCGTCGGGCCGCCCCATCCAAGACGCCCGGGTGCTCCTGGTGGAGCTGGATCGCGCGGTGCTCACCGACGCCCAGGGGGCGTTCCGGATCCCGCAGGTGGCGCCGGGTCGCTACACGCTCGAGGTGCGCCGCACGGGATATCGCAGCGAGCTCGTGCAGGTGAACATCCCGGAGGCCGGCGGCATCGACGTGACGTTGGAGGAGGCGCCTCTCCCCCTGGAGCCCCTCAACGTGACGGTGGCCCGCGGGCCCCTCTCCCCCCAGAGCTCTCCGCTCCCGGCCTCGGTGCTGGGTGAGGACGCCCTGGACCGCGACGTGAGCGTATCGCTTGCCCATACGCTGGAGCGCCTTCCCGGCGTGCGCACGCTGAGCACGGGCCAGGAGATCGGGAAGCCCGTCATCCGCGGGCTCTCCGGATCTCGTGTGCTGGTGCTGTCCCAGGGCCTTCGCCTCGAGGATTACGCCTGGAGCGACGAGGACGGCCCGGCCGTGGACGCCGAGATGGCGGACCGCATCGAGGTCATCCGCGGCCCGGCCACGGTCCTCTACGGCGCCGACGCCGTGGGCGGCGTGGTGAACGTCATCCCCCGCCCCCTCCCCGATGCGGCAGGGGGCCCCGGCTTCACCCGGGGCGAGGCCGAGCTCCACTTCCGCTCGAACAACAGAGAGGGCGGAGGCGTGCTCCGTGCCGAAGGGGCGTCGGGCGAGTGGGGGTGGCGGGCCATGGCGACGGGCCGTTTCGCCGAAGCCCTGCACACGCCCCTGGGTGAGTTGGACAACACGGGCTTTCTCTCCTTCGACGCCGAGGCCGCCGCGGTGAAGCGCGGAGCGTGGGGCACGTTCACCGGCCGCTTCGTGCACAACGGAGGAGAGTTCAAGCTCCTGGAGGAGGACGCACCCGCCAACGAGCAGGCGGGCGCCCAGGACGCCGGCCCCGAGCGGAAGCTCAACGACGAGCGCCTCCAGCTCCTGGGCAATTTCCCCCTGGGGAGCACCCGCCTCGAGACGCGGGTCCAGGGCCAGCTCCACCACATCGTGGAGATGGAAGACGACCCCGAGGCGCTGGCGCGGGGCGAGCGCATCGAGGTGCCGGTCTTCGACCTCACCCTGACCACGGGACTCGGTGAGGCCCTCCTCCACCACTCCCTGGCCCCCGGGACCTCAGGGACCGTGGGCGTGACCGGCAAGCTACAGCACAGCGCCACCGACGGGGTGATCCCCCTCGTGCCGGCCGCCGACATGAAGTCGGGCGGGATCTTCCTGCTGGAGCGTGCCGAGCAGGGTCCCCTCACCCTTCTGGCCGGTATCCGCAGCGATCTGGCCCAGGTCAGCCCCGACGGCTACACGGCGCGGGCCTTCGACGCCTTCACGTGGAGCGCCGGCGCCGCGTGGCACCTCACCGACGCCGTGTCCGTGACGGGAAACGTGGGCACGGCGTGGCGGGCCCCGACCCTGTTCGAGCTCTACGCGTCCGGGCCCCGGCTGGGCGAGGCGCGCTATGAGATCGGGCGCGAGGACCTGGATAAGGAGACGTCGCTCAACCTGGACGCCGGCGTGCGCTGGCAGGCCGACCGGGTCCGGGGCCATGTGGCCGTGTACCGCAACGACTTCGAGCACTTCCTCTACATCCAGCCCAGCGACCAGGTGAGGGATGGATACCAGGTCTTCTACTACCAGCAGGCCGACGCCCGCCTGGAGGGGACCGAGGGATCGCTGGAGGTCGAGGCCGCACCCTTCCTCACCGTCTACGCGCGCGGAGACTACGTGCGCGGCACGAACCAGACCGAGGACGAGCCGCTCCCCCTCATGCCGCCCCGGCGCATCACCGGCGGCGCCGAGATCCATGGTGCCTGGCCTTCCGGCGACAGCTGGGCCTTCCTGGGCGCCGAAGTGGAGAGCGTGGCCAAGCCCGATCGCCTCAACCCCTTCGACTTCGCGGTCGACGGGTACACGCTCCTCCACTTCAGCGCCGGATGGCGCGGTGATTGGATGGGGAGGGAGGCGGGCGTGGACCTCCGGGTCCGCAACGCGGCCAACACCGAGTACAGGGCCTTTCTCAGCCGGTACAAGGCCTTCGCCCTGAACCCGGGGCGGGACGTGGTGCTCCGCGTCCGCATGAGCTTCTAAAGCCCCGGGTGCGGCGCTCCTCCGTCTACATCTCCTTGAGGAGGCCCACCCGCAGGGCGAAGCGAACCAGCTCGGAGCGATGGTTCAGCCCGAGCTTGTCCATGATGCGGGACCGGTAGGTATCCACGGTCTTGGGGCTGATGAAGAGCTTCTTGCCGATCTCCCGGGAACTGTACCCCTCGGCGGTGAGGGCCAGGACCTCCTGCTCCCGGGTGCTCAGGTCGTGGAGGCTCGCCCCCTCGTCCGCCTCCGACGCCTTGTAGCGCTGCAGGAGGAGCGTGGTGGCCTTGGGCGGCAGGTAGACCTCGCCCCGGGACACCACCTTGATGGCCTCGATGAGGTCGTTGTCGGCGCTGGTCTTGGTCAGGTAGCCGCTGGCTCCCGCCTCCACCACCGGCACCAGGTATTCCTCCTCGGCGTGGACGGTGAGCACCAGCACCTTGGTGTCCAGCTCCAGGGCCGCGATGCGCCGCGTAGCCTCCAGACCGTTCGAGCCGGGCATGGACAGGTCCATGACCACCACGTCGGGCTTGAGCTCGCGGACCCGGTCCACAGCCTCGTCCCCGGAGGATGCTTCCCCCACGACCGTCATGCGGCCCTCGGCCTCGAGAAGCGCCTTGATGCCGGCGCGGAACATGGCGTGGTCGTCGACCAGCAGGATCTTGGTACCTTCAGACATTCGGCGCCTCTACCGCTTCCGTGGGAAGCTCGATGCAGACCCGCGTGCCCTCGCCGGGCGCGCTGTCCACGGTGATTCGGCCGCCCATCATGACGGCCCGCTCCTGCATCCCGATGAGCCCGAGCCCACCTCCTCCTTCACGCACCCGGGACGCGCTGAAGCCCCGTCCCTCGTCCTCCACCGTAGCGACGACGCGACCGTCTACCACGCTCACGGAGACCCGGGCGCGGTCCGCGCCCGCATGGCGCACCACGTTGCTCACCGACTCCTGGATCACCCGATAGAGGGCCAAGCGCCGCTCGGGGCTCAGGAGATCGTCCACCGTCTCCATGTCGGCCTCCACGTCCACGCCGGAGGCCTCGCGGACATTCCGGAGGTGCGCGTGGATCGCCGTCACGAGCCCCACCTCCTCGAGCTCGGGGGGACGGAGGCCCCGGGCGATGCGCTTCACGCCCTCCGCCGCCTCCAGCAGCTGTTCCCGGAGCTCCTCCAACGCAACGGTCCGGCGTACCTCATTCGTCTCCATCCCCAGCAGCCGCACCCGGAGCATGAGGGTGGCGAGCCTCTGCGCGGTGTCGTCGTGGAGCTCCCGGGCGATGCGCTGGCGCTCTTCCTCCACGGAACGGAGCGCACCCTCGGAGAAGTCACGCAACCGCTTCCGGTCCGTAATGTCACGGACCGTACAGACGACCCTGAGCCCGCCCTCCAGATCGGTCTGCCACGGGCTGAGGCTGATCTCCACGGGAAACTCGGAGCCGTCCTTCCTTCGCCCCCGGAGCTCCATTCCCGCACCCATGGGTCGGGCGTGGGGGTTCCTGGTGTACCGCGCTCGGTGTTCCTCGTGGCCCTGTCGGAAGGCCTCGGGGACCAGCATTTCCACGAGCTCTTCCAGCAATTCTTCCCGGGCGTATCCGAACAGGGACTCCACCGCGGGATTGACGTCGCGGATCTTGCCGTCGCGGCAGACCACGATGACTCCGTCCGGCGACGACTCGAAGACCGCCCTGTATTCCTCTGTGCTCAACACTGTCCAGCAACTCCTCTCCCGCCGGGAGGGTGTGGAGAAAACCCCCACAATTCTGGCGGCGCATTTCCCACCTCGGGGGGAGCGTTGTCCCTGACAGCCCCGAGCCACCGTCCACGCAAGAATTTACGCGAGTCGTCGAGGACCGCGAAACCCGGCGTTCGCATACCCCGCCGCCGGAGGGCGTGTGCCCCCCAGATGAACATCAATCCTGACCATCCCTTCAACCTCGCCAACGTGGCCAACCAGCCCCCATCCGAGCCGCCCACGCCGACCCCGGCCACCGTCGGGGC